>QIJG01000042.1 GCA_003232715.1 Nitrospirota bacterium | reverse complement strand
ACATTATACCAGTGGAGGTGTTATGAAAACTGAAAAAATAACCTTCAATGTGCCTGAAGATGTATTAGCCTCTTTGAAAGTAGGAGTTAAGGGCTTGGAACTTGATATGAGACGGTTCCTGGCACTTCAGTATTTTAAAAAGAAGCGTTTGTCTATGGGCAAGGCTGCTAAGCTTGCCGGTATGAACAGGTTTGACTTTATGGACTTTCTTGTTTCTGAAGGGGTTGTTCTTTTTGACTATGATGAAAGTGCTGTTGGGGAAGAACTTGAGGGGGTCAAGAGACTTGGAGAGTTAATCAGTTGAAAAAGCTGATTATTTCTGATGCTACTCCTATTATAGCTTTCTCCAGGATAGGCAAACTTGAATTATTACATCAGATTGTTGGTGAAATCCTTATTCCTGAGGAAGTATCAAGGGAACTGTTTGAATATAAAAAGACAGATGTTAAGAGTATCAAACATTGCAAGTGGATACACGTTGGAGCGGTTAAATCCAGAAGTGATGTTGAACTTCTTATGCCGACATTAGACAGGGGGGAATCTGAAGTTATTAACCCGGCAACTATTCAGGAGACACGTTCGTCAAAATCAACCACTTAAGAACTTGTTACGCAACACCTTGATTTGTGTCTCATAACCTATTGATTCTTAGAGATTCTGAAATAAATTCAGAATGACATAATATCTTTTTTTCTGTTTGTGCAACAAACTCTTAACCAAGTTAAAACTCTGTATTTATTTGCCGGTTTAATATAATCCTTTCAAAAGAGCTTAAGGGAAGCCTTGTCATTATAGATGAGCTGAGCGCAAGAAAGGTGGCGATGATGCTCAACTTGCCCCTTACAGGAACTGTAGGACTGCTTATTGCTGCAAGAGAAAAGGGACTTATAGATAAAATAAAGCCTATTGGGGATAAGATGATAGCTCAAGGTGTTAGATATGGAGAGGAGTTCTACCGCAAAGTTCTGGGTGAGATTGGAGAGGGAGCGATAGAATGAGGCCCTGTCTTTTTTCTATTCTATCAAAATAGCTGCAATCGTCAATCTTCAATAATCAATCGTCAATCCTTCCGCCTTGTCCTCAGAAAAAAGACGCTACCTGCAATAAGGCAGATGGTGCCGGCTGTAGTTAATGCCTGAGGCGTACCGATTTTGTCGGCAATATACCCTATCATGGCGCTGCCGATAGGCGCCATTCCAAGAAAGACAAGGGCATAGACACTCATAACCCTGCCCCGCAGGTCATCCCTTACATCTTCCTGTATGGAACTGTTTGCTGTGGCAAGAAAGCTGACCGCTGCCCAGCCCACGATAACAAGGATAATGAGGGACAGGGGATACGACCTGCTCAATGAGAAGGCAACCAGCGCGGCGGGGAATATAAGGGCTGCAATGGACATATACCTGCGTGTGTTCCTGATCCTGCCCCTGAAGGCAATGATCATCGCTGCAGTGAAAGCCCCTGCACCGGCAGAGCTCATCATGTATCCCAGCCCTTTTGCTCCTACACCTAATATGTCCTCTGCAAAGACAGGAAAAAACTGGCTGAAAGGTATGCCGAAGAGGCTGAATACCATTATTGTCAGAATCAGCGTCAGTATATCCTGCTGTTTCAGGATGAAGTGTATCCCCTCCTTAAACTCACTAAATATACCTTTTGAACTGCCTGTTCCGACGCTTCCTTTCAGTTCCATCTTTTTTAGTACAAGAACTACGGGTATGAAGCTCAGGGCGTTTATATAGAAGCACGCCGGGAGTCCGGCCCATGAAATGATGAGACCGGCGATCAGGGGACCAAGTATGCGTGCGCCATTGAAGGCCGCTGAACTGAGGGCTATTGCGTTAAGGAGATGTCCCTTGCCGACCATCTCGATCAGAAAGGACTGCCTGGCAGGGATGTTAAAAGCATTTATAGTACCCAGAAGAAAGGCTGTAAGTATTACGTACCAGACGTTTACCATCCCTGTATAAGTGAGGGTTCCAAGTATCAGGGGAGGAAATATGCTGAGAGTCTGTGTAACAATGAGGATATTCCTTTTCGAATATCTGTCGGCAAGGATTCCCCCAAAGAGGGTAAACATGAGCACCGGCAGCGTCATGGCAGCTCCGGCTATACCGAGATAAAGAGGAGAGCGCGCTATCTGGTAGATAAGCCATCCCTGTGCCATCTGGTGCATCCAGGATCCCGACAGGGATATCACCTGGGCAATCCAGAAGAGTCTGAAGTTCTGAATATACAGGGCGGAGAAAGGCTTTTTTCCCTCAGTCATTCCAATATGTTAACATTAAATCCTGCCTTTATTTGCCGGATTTTAACAGGACCTTTTCATGTTAAAGGGATATTTGTTATGATAGTTGATTGAGTTTGACGGAGGAGGAAAGCCATGATAAATGTAACAGTTGCCGGAGCTACGGGAAGGACGGGAAGCAGGATTGCCGCCCTATGCATTAATCATCCTGAGATAAACCTTGTAGGAGCCCTTGAACGCAAGGGACATGAAAAGATCGGACAGGACATCGGAGTGATTATCGGGACGGATGAAGCCAATATCTCACTTGGTGATAAAATCGAGGATCTGATTGACAGTACCGATGTAGTGATTGATTTCACATCAGTGCTCTCAACGATTCACAATCTCAGGGTTGCATCAGAGAAGGAAACGGCGATGGTTATAGGGACTACCGGGTTCAGCAAGGAGGATATGCAGGAGGTCGGGGCGCTTACACGCAATATTCCATGCGTTATGGCGCCAAACATGTCTGTAGGGGTGAATCTTTTGTTCAAGGTGTTGAAGGATGTTGCAGTGGTCCTTGGCGATGACTACGACATAGAGATAATAGAGGCACACCACAGGTTGAAGACGGATGCCCCAAGCGGCACAGCCCTTAAATTGGCCCAGGTGGTAGCTGAAGCCCTTGGAAGGAATCTTGAAGAAGTAGCTATATATGCCAGAAAGGGACTGATAGGTGAGAGGGGCAGAAAGGAGATCGGGATCCAGACCATCAGGGGCGGCGACATTGTAGGAGAACATACCGTTATGTTTGCCGGAACGGGCGAGAGAATAGAGATTATCCACAGGGTATCCAGCAGGGATACCTTTGCCGCAGGTGCGGTAAGGGCTGCGTTATGGGTCTATGGCCGTAATCCAAGACTGTACGATATGCTTGATGTCCTTGGTCTGAGATAGAATAAATTAATTACTCAGCCCTATGTTTAAAATCGTCAATCGTCAATCCATCACGCCCATGGGGTTCCGCCGTCAGCAATGGCATGCTCATCCCACATAAACCAGTTGCCGGTGTCTGAGAGAAAGGCATAGGTGTTCTGTAGTATATTGTAGTGTTTTTCCTCTTCCACGGCAAGCCTCTGAAAGAGTGCCTTTTCCTTTTCGTCAGAGGTCCCGGCAGTGATCTTTTTATAGTATTCAAAGCCCTTTTTCTCCATATCCAGGGCCAGTTTCAGGGCATTTATCTCATCAGTTGTAGCCTCAATCCTCTCCATCATTTCGGATTTAAGGGTCTCAAAGATGGATTTTACAACCTCTCCCGGCTCTCCTTCCATGATCTCAATGTTGAGACCCTTAAAAATGCCTTTGAGCATCTCAAGATGCCTCTTCTCATCCAGTGCAAAGGACTGAAACATCTTCTTCCCAAAGGAGTGCGTGGTCTTTTCTGCAGCCTCTGAATAAAAATTTATGGCATCCTCCTCCATCTTCATTGCTATCTCTACAGCCTTCATGGTCCCCTCCTTTTTTTTTAAAGCTTGTTGTCCTCTTCCACGGCCTCCCTTAGCTTATTCAGTATGTCGGGAATAGCGGATGTGACCCTGTCCCAACTCGGTATCAACGGGACACCAAGCGGGTCTTTCATGATGATTTCCGCAGCAATCTTTATACCTTTTGTAAATGTCTCCACAGCGAGGCTTTCAGCATGCCGGTCAAAGAAGAGGCCGTTTATAGCGGCATCATCCTCAAACCTCTTCAGCATGTCCTGCGCAGTTCGGACATATGTGGCGATAAGTGCCTTAAAAAAACCCTCGGAGAAGATAACTCCTTCAGAGGCAAGGGTTCTGAAGAGGGATTTGCTGATGTCTATGCCCATCTTCATGAGCCCCCTGGAGGCATCGTCAGGTGACAGCTCCTGATGCTTATGTTCATAATTTTCTGCAATATCCACCTGGCAGATCCTCCTGGTTGCGGAGTTCCGGTGTACCTCTGCCAGGACACCAACCTCAAGCCCCCAGTCAGCCGGAATTCTTATAACCCTTGCAAGCTCTACATTCATGGAAAATTCTCCGGCAAGGGGGTACCTGAAGCTGTCAAAATATACAAGCAGCGGGGTAAAACCGATGATCCTCTGGAGTGCCCTTATAAGTGGGAAGACCAATAATCTCGTAACCCTCCCGTGGAGTCTGTCTGTCACACGGCTGTAATAACCCTTGCAGAATTCATAGTCCAGGTTTGGATTCACTACAGGATAACAGAGCCTTGCAAGCAGGTCTCTACTGTAATCAACTATGTCACAATCATGAAGGGCAATGACCCTCGGTTCCCTGCGGGCAAGCACATAACCATAGGCCATCCATGCTGATTTGCCCTTGCCGGGTTCTCCCAGCGGCAGTCTTGCCTCTTCAATATCCCTGTAAACATCCGATACTTTTTCGCCGTTATTCCAGATGAGGGTGGTCTTCTGCGGCAGAACGGAGAAGAAATCCCTGGCCTGCTGAAACTCTTCCCTGCTGCATGGGCCAAGGGTAACAACAACTTCAGCTATATATCGCACCTCTTTCAGTTCCTTGATTATTAAGTTAAGGGCCTCACCCTCAATCTCGGAAAAAAGAGACGGCAGTACAAGTGCAATAGGTCTGTCCTGACTATGCCATATTAATTCAGCCTCTAACTTGTCGAGATTTAATACCCCAAGTTTATGGAAAGTGGATATTACTCCGGTCTGATAAAAGTCTGACATCCGAATCCTCCCTGTTCTTGCTGTACTGCCGGTAGTTTTAACTCACAGTGCCTCTACATGGTATATTCCCGGTTCCCGCTCGTTTATTAAGTATACTATCAGGCGCAGGATTGGTCAAGACGTAATCTTGACAAAAAATCTTTTGAGTCCCTATACTTTTAAAGAGAGGGAAGGCATCCCCTAAAAGAACCCATGCCTGATATTCATGCATTTCAAAGCCTCAAAAGGGATAACTGTGGACGAACAACTTGAAGAACTTTATAATGAGGGCAACCGGCTATTTGAGGAAGGGAAATACTCCGAAGCAGAACCAATCTTAAAAGAGGTTCTGACGAGAAGGCCTGAGTATGCAGATATACTGAATCACCTTGGGGTTATCTCCTACCTGAAAGGAGAACTGAACGAAGCGGTAGATTGTTTTGAAAAAGCCCTGCAACTGAACCCGCGCTACACCGAGGTGTCCCTGAATCTTGCCATCACGTATAACGACCTTGGTGAATTTGAAAGAGCGCAGGAGACCTTCTCCATTGCAGCCCAGATAGCCCATCCAACACCTGGAAGACTTGATCCCTTTGTTGCCGGCAAGCTTGCAAATGAACATTACAAGATTGGTAATATCTACCTTGATTTCGGCATGAATGAGGATGCAATAGAAGAATACCGCAAGGCCCTGAAGCTCTCTCCAAGGCTTCCGGACGTACACACAAAACTCGGCATTGCCCTCAGGAACAAGGACAGGTATGAAGAAGCGATAATACATTTCAATTCAGCCAAGGAGATCAATCCTGCTTACGGTCAGGCATGGGTACAGCTCGGCATCACTTACTACATGAAAGGCCTCACTGGTCTCGCAATTGAGGAATGGGAAAAGGCATTCGAGGAGAATCCGAAACTGCAAGAGGCAAAAAATTATCTTCACCTTATAAGAAAAGAGGAAAAAAAATAGAAGTTATGGCTGCCGACGGCAAACGCCAGACAACCGCTGTTACAGATTCACCTCTCCTGAGCATAAAGGACCTTAATATCTTCTTCAGACAAAAAGACAATCCCCTTGCGGCTGTCTCCAGCCTTGAACTTGACATCAGGCACGGAGAAACCTTTGGTCTTGCCGGTGAGAGCGGGTGTGGTAAAAGCATTACAGCACTGTCAATCATGGGCCTGCTTCCAACCACTGCCTATGCCACAGGAAAAATACTTTTTAATCTGCCGATGACCGGTAAAGAGACGGATATCCTGACTCTTGATGAATCCACACTACGTTCCATCAGGGGAAAAGAGATGGGGATGGTCTTTCAGGAACCAATGACCTCCCTGAACCCTGTCTTTACTATTGGATACCAGATTTCAGAGGTCCTGACGACACATGAAAGGCTCTCCGGGAAAGCGGCAATCGGGAGGACGGTGGAACTCCTTCGCCTCGTCCATATACCATCGCCTGAACACAGGATAAAGGACTACCCGCACCAGCTCTCAGGCGGCATGCGTCAGAGGGTTATGATAGCAATGGCTGTAGCTTGTAATCCTTCCTTACTGATAGCTGATGAGCCCACAACAGCCCTTGATGTAACGATTCAGGCGGAGATACTCAACCTCTTGTCTGATATCAAAAAGGAACGAGGGATGTCCATCCTGCTTATTACTCATGATCTTGCAATCATATCTGAAAATGCCGATAGGGTAGCCATCATGTATGCCGGAAGGATCGTGGAGATAGCTCCTGTCGATACACTTTTCCGGAAACCCGCCCATCCTTATACCCTTGGCCTGATTCAGTCCCTTCCGGTGGCAAGGCATACCCAGTTAAAGCCTATCCCGGGATCGGTCCCGGATCCGGATGAACTGCCACCGGGCTGCAAGTTCTCAACAAGGTGCACATACAGGACTGCCGTATGTGACTTCGAAGAACCACCCCTGCAGAAGATCGAGCAAAACCATCTCGTCAGATGTATCAGGGTGGAGGATGTTATCCGGCAGGGTTAATGTGGAAATACTAAGGACGGAAGATCTCAGAAAACACTACGAAATCAAGGCAGGCATCTTTGGTAGGACAAAGGCCTTAAAAGCCCTTGACGGAGTGAGCATATCCGTTGATTCGGACAAGGTCTTTGCTATTGTAGGTGAGAGCGGATGTGGAAAATCAACGTTTGCAAAACTCGTACTGCAACTGGTCAGGCCCACGGGGGGAAAGGTCTTCTTCAAGGGTAATAATATCAATAAAGCCGGCGTCAGGGAACTAAAAAACTTCAGGAGGGCAGTCCAGGTGATCTTTCAGGACCCCTTTGCATCACTGAACCCAAGGATGAAGATATTCTCCATCCTCTCCGAACCTCTGATAATCCACAATATAGCGCGCAGGAAAGAACTTAAGGACCGTATTGCAGAACTCCTTGAAACCGTTGGACTAAAGCCTGAACATATGAACCGTTATCCCCACGAATTCAGCGGGGGACAGAGGCAGAGGGTCTGTATAGCACGTGCACTGGCCCTGTCACCTGAGCTCATTGTGGCAGATGAACCCCTATCTTCCCTTGATGTCTCCATACAGGCTCAGATAATCAACCTGCTCGGAGATCTTAAAAAGGAGAACAAGCTATCATTTATATTCATAAGTCATGACCTGAATGTGGTTTATTACTTTGCCGATGTGGTGGCTGTTATGTATCTGGGGAAAATCGTTGAAGAGGCAAATGCTGAAAAAATATTTCAGGACCCACGGCACCCTTACACCGAGATGCTGCTGAATGCCATCCCCAGGGTAAGGGTTACACAGCAGGAGATAACGGAAAAGAGGCAGGACAAATCTGTAAAAACCTGTAGCAGCATACCGGAAATGGCCGAATTACCTTCAGGCTGTCTCTTCTATCCAAGATGTCCAAAAAAAGTATCACTATGCAGTAAAGAGATACCGGAACTGAGAGACACAGGAGACAGAAAAATCGCCTGTCACCTATGTTGATCTTACAGGTTAATGACCACTTAAAAAGGAAAACAGAATGAAAACACAAATCAGACTGAATGAATTGAAGAGACATATCTTTTATGAACTTCTTGATCTCACCGGAAGGGTCTTTGTTGTTGTCAGGAATGCCGAAAATGTGATTATCGGCAACAGGGGCTTTCTCCCTGAAGAGGAGAAAAAAGGACTTATCATGGTCTTCAACAAGGGGATGAAATTTCAGTGGGACGACTTTGGTATTGATGCCAGGCTTGTCTTTGGAACAACCCCTCAGCACTGTATTGTTCCGGCAGATCATATAATGGGGGTCTATTGTCCCGAGCTGAACTCACAATTTTTGTGTCTGACGGAGACAGGACCGGAAACTGCCGTTGAGTCAACCACCGGTGAGGGAAAACCGTCAAAAGTTGTTAAGGTAGACTTCCGGAAGAAAAAGACCTGAAAGCGGCCTCAAAACAACACTTTCGAGACAACAGATGTGCTATATCACTCAGAAGAAATAACGCTGATGTGTTGACCTGAGTATAAAGTTCCAGAGAGAATATTCCATTGAGATAAGACCACAAACGGGAATCCTGTAATTACCCACAATCCTGTAAAACATCTTTGCAGCACCTGAATAAAAACTTAAGCTCAGCAAACGCCGCTTAAATGCTTCGGGACAGAAGCTCTGATAGAAGAGTATCTTGTCTGCTGCATTTTTGTATGCATTAATCGATATCTGCGTCTTTTCAGCTTCTTCTTTCAGGACGTCTATAACCCTTACAAGATCTCCGGAGTCGTCAAAGCACTTTTCAGGATCAACAAAACCTGTCAGCATCTTTGAAAGGTATTCTATCTGCAGAAACTTCTCCCTTGTATCAACACTGGCCTCCTCGCAGACCTTTACGATGTAATACCTGAAAAACTTTTCCGGGTCTATCCTTTCCGTAACCTGTTTCATCTTGACCTCCTCTGATACTATATCGGAAGTTACAGGAGATTTCTTTAATCCTTAATTTTATTATACAGAATTCCGGAGGAAGTTTCTTTTGACTCCCTGATCATAATTTGACATTTCACAGCATTTTTTAGTAAGCTTAAATGTTCGGGGCGTAGCGCAGCCTGGTTAGCGCACCTGCCTTGGGAGCAGGGGGTCGGTGGTTCGAATCCACTCGCCCCGACCATTCTGAATTTAAGCCGGAATGACAGACGGAAAAATCGAGTTTATGCGCAGACTCTAAAAAGGCAATCAAATGCGCCTGTAGCTCAGCAGGAAAGAGCAACTGACTTCTAATCAGTGGGTCGGGGGTTCAAATCCTCCCAGGCGCGCCACTATATAGCAAAATACAGGCTGCTTCTGATAAAATATAGATAATTCCGGCCTGAGAATAAATTATGGTGAGCGTAGCTCAATGGTTAGAGCACTGGACTGTGGCTCCAGCGGTTGTGGGTTCGAGTCCCATCGCTCACCCCATCATTTTATTCATTTCTTGTCACGATTACTAAAAACATTTAACTAAACCTCAGAATCTTTCATATATGAACCTTGAAGATACCATAGTCGCCATCTCCACCCCTTCAGGTGAGGGCGGGATAGGTATAGTCAGATTAAGCGGGAAAAATGCAATAAATATTGCGTCAGGGATATTCTGCTCACCCACGGGAAAATCGCCCGCAAAAGTCCGCTCCCACTCCATACTTTACGGGTATATCACCAATCCTGAGAAGACCTCCCATATTGATGAGGTGCTGCTATCAGTTATGAGGGCACCACACTCTTATACCAGGGAGGATGTAGTGGAGATTAACTGCCATGGGGGGATGCTACCGCTGAGAAAGGTTCTTGAGCTAACTGCAAGAGAAGGTGCAAGGCTTGCAGAACCGGGAGAGTTCACTTTCAGGGCCTTTATGAACGGCAGGATAGACCTCTCCCAGGCAGAGGCAACAATCGACTTGATCAGGGCAAAGACGGACAGGAGCAGGAGACTCGCTATTGAACAACTCTCCGGAGCCCTCTCTGAAAAGATAACCTCCACGAAAAACACCATTATGGATATCTGTGCACACATTGAGGCCTATATTGACTTCCCGGAAGAGGAGCTGGACCTGCAGACCAGGACTGACCTGAGCAGTAAAACGGATGAGGTCATCCTGCAACTCCGGAAACTCTCTTCAACATACGATGAAGCCCGGTTCTTCCGTGAGGGCCTGTCTGTGGCGATTATCGGAAGGCCGAACGTCGGGAAATCCTCCCTTCTGAACGCCCTTATCGAAAAAGAGAGGGCAATTGTAACAGAACTTCCCGGTACAACAAGGGATGTCATCGAGGAGTGCCTGAACATAAACGGTCTGCCCTTGCGGATAATGGATACAGCAGGCATCAGGGAGACCCATAATCTTGCTGAAAGCGAAGGGGTCAGAAGGAGCCTCATGGCTATTGACGGTGCGGATTTAGTGCTGGCAATGTTTGATATAAACCTCCCATTGAAAGATGAAGACTTCAGCATTATTGAAAAGATCCGTGACAGGAAAAGCATTATTGTCCTTAATAAAGCAGACCTGTCCCATTCAGTCGAGGAAGACCTCATTCCTGAAGACCTACCCATAGTCAGGATATCGGCTAAAACAGGTGCGGGCATAGACTCTCTGAAGAAAGAGGTAGAGGCCCGGATATTTAAAAGCGGAGTATCTTCCGACGGGGTCATGATAACAAACCTGAGGCATAAACTGGCACTTGACCATGCAGTAAAATCCCTGTCAAGGGCATCCGACGCCATCAAAAACGGAATGCCCTACGAGATAACGGCCTTTGAACTGAGAGACACACTTGACAGGCTGGGAGAGATTGTCGGCGAGACTACAACAGAGGATATCCTGAACAGGATATTCAGTCAGTTCTGTATCGGAAAATAAGGAGGGGTATCAGGGGGAGTGCCTCTTCGAGTCTACGGGCTCTGTACAGGGGACTATAGGATGTCCCTGAGCTTACTCGTACTGACTAAGTGATAGATAGCTCAGTTAAAATTTTCTACATCAATATTTTTAGAACTTCCAACCTATTTTTACTGAAGCCTCAGGAACGATACCTGAATGCTCATACGTTTCATTTTCTACATCAAACTTTTTATCACCTGCAACTGGAACGATGATTGCCGCCCAGGGCATAATATAAAAGTGCCCGGAGATATCCCATACATAACCGGTTCCGATAGTCGCACTCCAGGTTTTGTAGTCAGCCTGTTCTTTATCACTACTATTTCGTATGCTGCCGGCCCAATATACAGGGCCACCACCTATCCACCATCCGGTTAAATCGCTATTTGGAAAATAATCAAGCAATAAGGCAAAGGATGTTAGCCGGTTGTCCTCAAAGCCATCCTTTGTCGCAAAATCAGGAACGTCAAGTTGGGTGTTTATTGCCCTTATCTTAAAATGTCCTTTGCAATCCATCCGGATATATAGAGGTGGGCTGTCAGATTTACGGTTAAAATTATAAAAATCCCCCCTGCTCCCCCTGACTTAAAGGGTCTGAGCTATTATTGTTACATTGTCAGAAAGGGAAATAAAGGTAAAATTCACATCCAGACTTAACTTAAAAAATCTAAGAGCGGGGACTGGGGTGTCCCTGTCTTGCGGCCAGAGATTTTCTTCCCATAATTATTGCGGTTATGATGAGCGGCACTGCTGTCAGCAGGTACGGCATATGGATATCCCATGTAAATAT
>QIJG01000279.1 GCA_003232715.1 Nitrospirota bacterium | reverse complement strand
GGGAAGCCTCCCTGGATATTGCCGACATTGATTATATATCTGCAAGTGCTAACTCTACAAGAGAGCTTGACGAAATGGATACAGCAGCAATCAAGAAGGTTTTTGGAGAAAGGGCCTATAGCATCCCTGTCAGCGCGATAAAGTCCATGACAGGGGAGACATTTTCTGCCTCAGGCGCCATGTCGCTATCTGCAGCAGTCGGAGCTATTCACAAGGGATTTCTGCCACCCACAATAAATTACTCAGAAAAAGATCCCCAATGTGACCTTGATTATGTACCGAATGAGGCAAGAGAGAAGAGCATTAACACAGCGCTTGTAATATCATCCGACCCATATGGCAATAATACGGCGGTCGTGCTTGAAAGAGCTTAGCTACGAATTAACGCAAATAGACACAAATGGAAAGAAAATTCTTTACAAAGACTTATCGTATGAAATAGTTGGGCTGGCCATGCAAGTACATAACAAACTCGGTTATGGCTTTTTAGAAAAAGTATACGAAAACGCCCTGATGGTGCAATTCCGGGGAAAAGAGATAAAGGCAAAACAACAAGCACCAATAACTGTTTATTTCGACAGAGAAGTAGTAGGAGACTATTATGCCGATATTTTAGTTGAAGATAAAATTATTATAGAACTTAAGACAGCAGAAAAAATTTCAGGTGCGCATAGAGCTCAAGTCCTTAACTACTTGAAAGCAACCGGTCTTCAGTTAGCAATTCTGCTAAACTTTGGGAAAGAAAAACTTGAATACGAAAGATTTATTCAAATAAAATGAGTATCTTTTAAAAGAATAATATTTTACAGAACTTTTCTTTCGTGCAAATTCGTGTTAATTTGTAGCTTAAATAAATGAAAAAAAGGGTAGTCATAACAGGCATTGGTGTTATATCCTCCATTGGGATCGGGAAGGATGCGTTCTGGGACAGCCTCCTGAAAGGTAAATCAGGCATAAGTCCTGTGTCATCCTTTGATACCTCCAACCATTTCACACATATGGGAGGTGAAGTAAAGCAATTTAATCCCGAAGAGTTTATTTCAACGAAACGGCTGAAGGTCATGAATCGTGCTACTCAAATGGCATTAGCATCAACAAAGCTTGCTTTAGAAGACACAGCTTTGACGTCCGAAAAATTAGCCGGCTGCAGGGTTGGTGTTTCTCATGGCACAACACTGGGTGCTGCTCAGACAATTGAAGAAGTTGATATGTTAATAATAAAAAACAAGGCAATAAGTGAGAGACTGTTCTATCAAATGCCAACACATGCAGCACCATCTATGATATCAAAAGAATTCAAATTCAACGGCCCCAATTTTATGTTTTCTACCGCCTGCGCTGCCGGTAATTATGCTGTTGCTTATGGTTATGATTTACTAAGATTGAATAGGGCAGACATCGTGTTTGCAGGGGCATCCGATCCAATGTCACGAATTGAATTTACGGGGTTTAATCAATTCAAGGCAGTAGCGCCTGAAAAGTGCCGGCCCTTTGACAAGAACAGGAAAGGCATGATGCTGGCAGAAGGTGCAGGGATCCTTGTATTGGAAACCCTGGGGAATGCCTTAAAGAGGAATGCCCGGATTTATGCCGAAGTATTAGGATACGGCCTCAGTTGCGACGCCAGCCACATGACAACCCCATCAGTAGAGGGCATTGCGGAATGTATGAAAAAGGCCATGCGAGAGGCAGGGATTACAATTGAAGATGTGGACTATATAAGCGCCCATGGAACAGGTACACTGGCAAACGACAAAAATGAGAGCGCAGCAATTAAAGAAGTTTTCGGCCCTCTCTGTAAAAGAATTCCCATAAGCTCCATTAAATCCATGTTAGGCCACACAATGGGAGCAGCCTCTGCACTTGAGGCCATCACGTGTGCCTTAGCTGTAAAAAACGACCTGATACCGTCTACTATCAATTTTGAAACACCTGACCCTGAATGTGATATTGATTGTGTGCCGAATCAGGCAAGGAAACAGACTGTTAATATAGCTTTGAATAATTCCTATGCCTTTGGAGGCAATAACGCCTCCCTGGTTTTGAAGAAATTCATTCAATAAGAATGAAAGCTGAAACTGTAGAGGAAGAAATCATATCAATAATCTCGGAAGTCTCTGGATTCGATGAAAAAGAGATAACCACCGAGAAGAACCTGACTGAAGACCTGGAAATTGACTCAATCAAGGCAATCGAGATTACAGTTGCTCTTGAAAAAAAGTTTAAGGTCTCCGTACGCGATGAAGACATACCAAAGATAACTACGGTAAGAGAGTCTGTAGAACTGGTAAAAAACTTATTAAATACTAACAATTCACAATAATGTTAAAAAATAACAAAACAAAGTATGATGCAATAATAATCGGCGCTGGAATAAGCGGACTTGTCTGCGGTTGTTATCTTGCAAGATCAGGAATGAAAGTCTTGATCATCGAACAACATGATAAACCCGGAGGGTATTGTACTTCTTTTAAAAGGAAAGGGTTTACTTTTGACGCTGCTGCTCATTGTTTCGGTGGTTATAGAAAAGACGGAATTACAAGAAAAGTTTTTGATAACCTTGAAATAGATAAAAAAATAAAGATTAAACAGTATAACCCTTCTAATATTATAATAACGCCTGACAGTAAAGTCTCGATCTGGGCTGATTTAAATGAAACGATTGAAAATTTCCAAACCATCTTTCCAGAAGAAAGTGATAATATTAAAGGGTTCTTTAATTGTTTAATAAATGCAGATCATAGTTTTTTTTCTCAACTAAGGAGTTGGACTTTTAAGAATTTATTAGATAATTTTTTCCATAACGATAAGCTGAAAGCTATTCTGTCTGCTCCTTTATTAGGATTTCTTGGATTGCCACCCTCACTGATGTCTGCATTTGTAGGCGCAAGACTCTTTACTGAATATATTCTTGATGGAGGATATCATCCCGAAGGTGGAATGCAGGCATTACCCGATGCGTTGACAAAAATATTTAAAGAATTTGGTGGTGAATTACGACTATCTTGTTTAGTTAAAAAAATAAAAATTAAAAATGATAAAATTGCAGGAGTATTTTTAGACGATAGTGACCTCATATCCTCAAAATATATAATTTCAAATTGCGATGCCAGGCAGACTTTTTTCAAACTCGTAGGAAAGGAAAGGCTTAAAGAAAAATTCTATCATAAAATAAAAACCATGACACCTTCGATGTCAAACTTTATTTTATATTTAGGTCTTGATGGATATTTCGAGTCTTTACCTGAGCATGGAACTACTTATTGTTTCTTAAAGGATTATAACTTATACAAGTCATATCAAACTATACAAAAAGGTGATTTCGAAAACTTTGAAGGTCACATGCTTCGTGTCCTCAGGGATACTTCAACTCTTTTATCGATTATACCAGCACCGCATAAAAATAAAAGATTTTGGGATAATAACAAACATAAAATTACAGAATCGCTTGTTGATAAAATAGAAACATATACAATCCCAAACTTATCTAAACATATAATATATAAAGATGCAGCTACTCCGCATACTTTAAATAGATACACTTTAAATTATAAAGGTGCCTCTTATGGATGGGCAGGTATCCCTTCACAATTAGCAGTCCCGGACATGAGAAAGCCTTCTTTTGTTGAAGGCTTATACTTGACAGGTCATTGGACTACCCTGGGAGTCGGAATATCCGGGGTTGTTTATGTTGCTCATGACACTGCTAAAATGATCTTGAGAAAAGAAAGAGGCAAGTTTACTGAATCGTTATGACTAAAGAAAAATTCATAAAAAAAGGATTATTTAAATTAACTCAAACATCAATAAGCGTCCTTTTCCCTTTTGGTGCTTTCTTTTTAATACTATTAAGTGTATTAGATTACTTTATCACACCTGAAAATTTCGTAAGATTTTTAACCTATCGATTAATAGCTGCTTCTTTTGTTATGTTATTTTATTTGATTTTTAAGCTTAAAAAAAATCAAACTGAACTTTTTCTATCATTTATTATAATCATTGGGGCTACCATAGTCCCTGCATCTATGGTGGAATTAATGATACTCACGTTCGGAGGCCATCAATCTATCTATTATGCAGGAATGATTGTTGTTATTATCTTTGTTCTTGGCTTCCTTGCAATTTCGATCAAAATGACCGTATTAGTTAATGTCCTGATATATGCTATTTATCTCATACCAATTATACTTTTCGATAAGATTACTAACGTAAAAATATTTATTAACAATAATGTTTTCCTGCTGGTTTCAGCCTTTGGTGCTTTTGGATGGAGATATTTCCATCAAAGATTGATTATAAAAAATCTATCTCTTGAATATGAACTTTTTAAGGAAAGAGACAAACTCAAGGAATATTCCCAGCAACTTGAGGAAACAGTCCAGGAACGGACCAGGGACCTCAGGAAGTCGGAGGCTATGCTTAAAACCCTCTTTGAAAATGCCAATGACGGTATACTGATTATGGATGACAACGGAGTGATCGTGGACGCAAATCAACGGGCATGTGAAAGCTATGACCGTGAGAAAAAAGAGCTTATAGGCACAGACATACAACACCTTGGACCTGACACAGACAAAAACAAACTCCTGTGGAGGGACCGTCTGCAACGGCTGCTGAATGGTGAGCCGCTGTTATTTGAAAGCGAACATTACGGAAAGGATGAAAATAAAGTATCCGTTGAAATAAGCGCAAAGGCAATACAGATAGACGGCAGATTATTAATACAGTCGTTTCACCGCGATCTTACAGAGAAGAAACGGCTCCAGGCACAGCTCCTGCACTCCCAGAAGATGGAGTCCATTGGTACCCTTGCAGGAGGGATTGCTCATGATTTCAATAATATCTTAACCGCCATCCTCGGTTATGCCGACCTGATCCTCATGAATGATAAACTTTTACCTGAGATAGCAACCAAGGTAAGGGTTATTGAAACATCTGCAAGGCAGGCCTCTCAGATGGTCTCCAAACTACTCAGCTTTGCCCGCAGAGGCAGTGTTGAATCTGTCCCTTTTGCAATAAACTCTGTTATTGAAGATACCATGAGTATGGTTTCAAGACTTGTTCCCGGAAACGTTGTGCTCAGAAAAGAATTGGACAGCCCTATCCCTCCCGTTGAAGGTGATGTAAGCCAGATAGAACAGGTTCTGATGAACCTGATAATCAATGCAAAAGATGCGATGCCTGACGGAGGTGAAATAGCCATAATTACCAAACTCGTGGAGATCAAACATAATAGTCTTGATATTCCTGCAACTATCAAGAGTGGAGAGTATATTCATATAATGGTTACAGATACAGGAACCGGAATATCAGAGAGAGATTTACCGCATATTTTTGAACCATTTTATACCACAAAAGAGAAGGGCAAGGGTACGGGGCTCGGTCTTGCCATGGTGTATGGAATTATTAAAGAGCATGGCGGGTACATCACTGTTGAAAGCAGGAAGGGACATGAAACGAAATTTAACATATATTTACCAATATCTAAAAAACAGTTTTTCAGAGACAGCTCTAACGGGATAGAAAAGGTCACAGCTATTAAGACAATACTCGCCATTGATGATGAGATTCCGATACTTCAACTGATTAAAGAAGCACTCTCTCATAATGGGTTTAATGTAATAATATATGATAATCCACTGCACGGTCTTGAGTTTTTCAAAGCAAACAGAAATAAAATAGACCTTGTGATAACAGACATCGTCATGCCCTCAATGGATGGAGCTCAGTTGATAGAACAACTGAGGAAATTAAAGCCCGGCACAAAGATAATTGCAACAACCGGGTTTAGTGAAGACATTGGAAATGTCTGGATAGACGGATTCCTTAAAAAACCCTTCCAGAGCTCAAAACTGCTCTCTGTGATAAGAGATGTCCTTGATCGTGGAACGAGGAAATTCTAATCCAGCGTAATCTTTCTTATTCTGCCCTTCCTTAATAGCTTCACCACACCCTTAACTATCTCGACTATGGTTGAGGGAGCCCCCCCCGAAGTCTGTCCCCCATCTATTATAAGGTCCAGGGTCTCACCAAAATATTTCAGTACAGCCTGGGCATCCTCGGCTGGAGGCACACCTGAAGGGTTTGCACTTGTAGCAGTTATGGGAAAGCCGGACTTCCTGACAAGACCGAGGGCAAAGGATTCTCCCGGAATCCTCACTGCAACCTTATCTGTCCCCGCTGTAAGATAGCGGCTCAGGCCTGACAGTGCCTTCAATACTATGGTAAGTGGTCCTGGCCAGTACTTTTCCATAAGCCTGTTCGCCTCTTCAGGGACATCTGTTGCTATAAGAGAGAGTTGTTCGGTCGAACCTATCATTACCGGAATAGCCTTCTCAAAAGGCCTTCTCTTAAGCTCATACAATCTCTTAAGTGCCTCTTCCTTGTCATACATTGCTCCAAGTGCATAAAAGGTCTCTGTGGGGAAGGCAACAACACCACCTCTGTTCAGTACATCTATGGCACTTTGAATAAGCTCCTCTTCATTAGTCCTTGAGAGTCTCAGATACTCCATAATGCTCACCTCCGTATGCTTTCAGCGTTAAGAATAAAGACTTCAATTCGTGCCCATTCGTGGAGATTCGTGGCTAAAGAGTTTCCTGTTTTCAACAAGCAACATCGAACGATTAGCAACACCAAGAAAACCGGCAACCACATCGCACTTTGCCTGAAATAGAAAAAAGACCTCTTTATCCACGTTCATCAGTGTCTCAAAGTTACCCTGCCCTTTACTGATTATAAGGGATGCCCTGTAAAAAAGCCCCCGAAACTCTTCAGAACACCACTCAAGAATAGTACCTATGGCATCTGAACCATTGTCCTTTATCTCACATATCTCCTGAAGCCCCACCTCAAGAGCGTCCTCTGCCGTTGAATCATTTATAACAGGACCACCTTTTACTATCGCAGTAACCCGTTTACCCCTGTCCCGGATAGTCTCAATCAGTATTCTGTCAAAAACTATCTCTCCGGCATTGTCAACAAGATAAAGCACATCTTCGGTGCTGTCCAGGACTTTCCTGAAATCTGCATAGTCATCCCACACAATCTCACCCTTAAGGGAACGGTTAATCTCTGTCTCTATGTCCACCTCTCTATAAATACCAAAGTCTATAACATTGCCCGCTATCGCCAGCCGGGAAGCTGTCCAGAGCGGATCGGGCGAGTCGTCAACGAGAGACTTGAGGCGGGGATAAAGCTTGAGAGCTATCCGGTTATACCTCTGCTTTATCTCCTTAAAAGGGTCACATCCAAGGAGCCCCCGGATCTTCCTGTGAATAAACGTAGTGGCATGTGCAGGGGTCTTTGAAGTATCAGTCATCCGGATATCCTCAAGTGTCTCCTTCAATATCTCCACCTTTAAGGTTTCATCCACTGACACCTGGGACAGGGCTATAACTACCTGCCTTAAAAAACAGGGAAAACAGTCAAGATAGGTCTTCATTTCTTTCATGTATTTGTAGTTTAGAAAATTTTAAGATTATTATAATAACACAACAACTCAAACACCGGAACAGTCCTTACAATGACCCTGAATCTCTAGAATGTGCCTCAAACTCTTAAATCGGTTTTTTTTACATATCTCTTCCTGAAGCCTCTCTATGGCAGGAGAAGAAAACTCTATCACTTTTCCGCAGGAGAGGCAGATGAGGTGATCATGATGTTTATGTCCATGGATATGTTCATAAAATACCTGTCTCTCTGTAGTTTTAACCTCATCCACGAGTCCACACTCCAGGAGCAGCGGCAAGGTCCTGTATATTGAAGCCTTCGAGACTTTTAACCCTTCCTGTCTGACCTTCAGATAGAATTCATCAATATCGAAATGGTCATGATACTTGAAGACTTCTTCAAGGATGACCTTTCTTTCCCTGGTCAGTTTCAGGCCCTTAGTCTGAAGGAAATTCCTGAAAACCTCCTCGTAATCACTTTCTTGGGCAGGCATGCGGACTGAAGCCTTTGAATTCCCTGTCCGGTCTATCTTCTTTCTCTCCCGATTCTTTTTCATAACGGGTCCCCTTCCCTTTTAGTTTCTGAACAGGGTCCGGGCATGTCCACATAGACAAGTATTTTCATAGAGATACATTCAACCCCCTAAGTGCAAAATTCAGCATACCTCCGACCAAAAAGGCAAGGATAAAAACTATAGAGGTTACAGCAACTGCAACCTTCATCCCTCTCTCCTTAATTATCATAAAAAGGCTTGCAAGGCAGGGCACAAACAGGGTAATGGTTACCAGACTTACAAGTGACTGAATAGGGGTTAGTTCGCCTGCTGTTGCCATACTGAAAAGACCTGCAGCACCATAGTCTCTTCTGAGGAACCCAAGAAGGAAGAACCCTGTTGTTTTTCCCGGAAGACCCAAAAAACCCTGAACCACAGGAGATGCTCCCCTCTCTATAATGCCAAGGAGTGTGAATTTATCAAGAAAGAACAACACGAGGGTGCCAAGAATAAATAATGGAACCGCTTCCTTCAGATACCACTCTATCCTGCCAACGGTTTTTATTAATACATTTGACACCCCCGGCATCCTTATAGGCGGGATTTCAAGAAAGAATTCCGTTTTCTCTCCAGGCACAACCTTTGAGGCAAGAAACCCGGAAACGAATAAGACACCTAAAATCACACCTACCCAGATTATGGTAGCTTTGAGTGAAAGGGCGCCTAACATTCCAAGAATCACACCAAGTTGAGCTGAACATGGAACGGCCAGGGCGAGGAGAAATGTGGCAATTATCCTGTCCCGCTTCGTTTCCAGTATTCTCGTGGTCATAACCGCCATGGTCCCGCATCCAAGACCGAGTATCATAGGTAAGATAGCCTTACCGTTAAGGCCGATCAGATTAAAGACCCTGTTGCTCATGACGGCAAGACGCGGCAGGTATCCACTATCCTCAAGGATTGAAAAAGCGATGAAGAATGTCGCTGTAATTGGAAGAACGATGGCAATGGAATAGGTTAACGCCACTGTAACAACACCATACTCCCCAACGAGCATGTCCCGAAGAAAAGGTATAGGTAACAGCACATCCACAAGTTTTATCACCATTGGGTTCAGGTACCGGCCGAAGATGACCTTCTCAAAGAAATCCACCAGGGTACCTGCTCCAAAAACACCTACAAACTGGTACAGCAGATATAATATGATCAGGAAGACCGGAAGGCCCCAGAGTGGGTCCATACTTACCCTCTCCAGAAAGAGACCAAGCCTCCCCCTGCTTGCCTGCACCTTTGTTAAAACCTCAGCAGTTATGCTCTTCACATAACGATACCTTGTCTCATGAATAATCAATCCCAGTGGTTTTGGATAATGGGTCTGACATTCATCCCTCAGACTTTCTACCTCCTCGATCACTTCATCAGAAAACTTGAGTTTCAACCAATTCCTCAGACTCTCATCTCCTGCAAGGATCATCAAGGCTATCGCCCTTTCAGACCCCCCCGACTCCGGAAGCAGCGCGGTTATCTTCTCTATATATTCCTCTATAAGACTGTCATAGACAATCTTTATATTTGGTATGGCTGCCCTGAGGATGCACTCTTTTAGTTCTTTAACCCCTTTTCTCCTTGGGGCAACCGTACCGACTACGTCAATGCCGAGTAACTCTTTCAGTCTCTCCTTGTCAATCTGAACACCTCTGTCCATAGCCTCATCTTCCATATTAAGGTCCAGAACAAGGGGCAGGCCCATCTCTGATAGTTGAAGGGTTATCATCAGGGTCCGTTTGAGGTTTTTTGAATCCGCCACCTGAATTACGGCAAAGGGTCTCTCTGAAAGCAGGATGTCCCTTGTAACCTTCTCGTCCTCACTCATGGGTATCAGGTTGTTCACACCCGGCGTATCAATTACAAGGAACTTGTTACCTTCAAGGCTTATATTACCCTGTGATATCTCAACTGTAGTCCCAGGATAATTCGAAACCGTAACGTACTTACCTGTAAGGAAACCAAATATGACGCTCTTACCCACATTCGGGTTGCCTACAAGGACTATCCTCTGAATACCTGAAATTATCTTTTCTGTTTTATGACATTCCATATATCTTTAATTTTTATTCGTAATAGTTCAGCTATTTTCAGACAGGATTAAAGGATAATCAGGATACTTTTTGAACCCCGTCTATCACTCCTTCTAAATCCTTATCTTGAGTCTATCGTGAAGGCATAGTGAAGCTTAAAAACTTCCTATTGAGATTTATTCTCAATCTCATTCTAAAGAATAACTCGAATTAAAGTCAAGTAAAAATTTATTACATCTGGATTTCTCGATATAAAAAGTGGAAAGAAAGACGGAAGGCTTACAGGGCCTATATACATGGGACAAACTTCCGGGCTTTGTAAAAATGGAGTCAGGACTGAGAGGTATGCTAAATTATTGTCCACTCAAAAGTGCCTTAACCTCATGGACAAAACTTCTCACAACTGGCTCTAACCTCAATACATCCCTATCCTCAGGCTGTTTCATATGAACACAATCACACTCATGTGTTATATCATAAGCAAAGCGCATTGCTTTAAGGACGGTTGAATCAAAAATTCCTTTTTGCACGTAATCCCTCTCAAAGCTATCGATCAAATCTGCATGCGTCAGCTCCCCGATATCCCTGAGCTCAAAGAGTGCAAAAAGGCTATATATCATTGCATGATATAGTTTCGCAAGCGTGTGGAGATTGCTGAGCTTCTCACTATAAAGGTATTCTGCCTCCTCAAGGAAGCCTTCTGCTTCAGCCAATCTCCTTTTTACAACCTCTGAAGGCATTTAGAGAATTATCCACAGCCAAAGGGATTTGGCCTGTATCTGTCGGCACACCAGTCGTTCTCCCACTTTGTAGCATCTATAAGGTAACGGTAACAGTACTCCCTTCCTGTCTCAAGTTCCATGGTAATAGTGAAGTCACCGCTTTTGAGCCTCTTCATCACAGCAGCCCCTCCCTCCCAGTTGTTGAAATCACCCACGATACTGACCTTATGGGCATCTGGAGCCGCCTCTTTCGGCAGCTTGAAAGTGACCTTGCAGGCAGAGCGATTTTTGAGGTACTGTTTCTTAATCCCTGCAACTTCCAAAGTCTTCACAGGTTTATCGGAAACAGGTTTCTCGGCAGCAGGTTTACTGGAAACAGGTTTCTCGGCAACAGGTTTCTCGGCAACAGGTTTCTCGGCAACAGGTTTCTCGGCAACAGGTTTACCGGAAACAGGTTTAGTTTCTCGGCAACAGGTTTACCGGAAACAGGTTTACCGGAAACAGGTTTACCGGAAACAGGTTTCTCGGCAACAGGTTTACCGGAAACAGGCTTCTCGGCAACAGGTTTACCGGAAATAGCCTTAACCCCAGGATTACCGGGAGTGTTCTTTGTCTCCTTTGACTCCTTGATAAACGATCTCCTGTCGGATTGATTTCCCCTTTGTTTTTTCATAAGCCCTCCTTGTTGTGTATTAAAAGTTGTGTATTAAAATATTTTGCTACTTATGCACACATAAATGCAAGCCCATATTAACAACAATGCTAATATATACAATATCACTCTATATCAAGTCAAATCTTCACTATTTATTCATATTTTCTTCATCCTTTTTTCAAGATCTTCAGCTATTCTATTAATAAATAATAAACAGGATTAAGAGTTACCTGTTAATAACTAAATAGAGTCTGTGTATAAAGTCGAACCGTTGCTGTTTTCTGTCATTCCGGCTTGTCCGGAATCGTTATTTAAAAAGGATTCCCGACTCGCTTCACTTGCGGGAATGACAGATAACCGCAGTTTATACACAGACACTAAATAACAACTCGTTAAATCTCAGTGTAGCAAAAACTCTTATAGAGTGAAGATATATTCTCTCTTCGTTACTTCCTCCCCTTGGCAGCCAGGCGATCAACTCCCTGGCTGCCCTTTTTACAAATTTACCCAAATTCTTGACTTCATTTCTCCATAACATATACAATAGACAACCCTGCTTGGTAAGCTTTTAAAGATTAGTTAAATCTTTTCTTAAGGGTTCAGGGGTGGTAGTTCAGTTGGTTAGAACGCCGGCCTGTCACGCCGGAGGTCGCGGGTTCGAGTCCCGTCCACCCCGCCATACCCCCTCTTCAAAAGCTCCCTCTTTTGGTTCACAGTTGTTTTTATGACTCTTCAGGAAATTGTGTGAGGAAGAAATAAGACAGCATAAGGCACCCCGAAAGCTTTCAGGGAGACACGGAGCCTATATTCTGTAACAGACAATATTGTAGATGCTGCTTCAGTCTCTGTGGTTCTATATAATCCACGGAAAAATTGCAAACTGACAGACAGGAGTCCTGAATCCAACAACATACTGTAAACTAAAATGTCCCTTCATATCTTGAAATCCTGAGAGAGGATGGCTTTTTCATCGCCATCCTTGCAATTTTATCTATTGGTAATAGTTCAGTACCCCCCTCCCCCTAACCCCCTCCCGCCAGGGGAGGGGGGACTTGATAGTGCATTCCTCTCTGGCAAGGCAGCACCCCTTTTGTTCCCTCCCCCTTGACGGGGGAGGGTCAGGGTGGGGGTGAACTATTACATCTATTGTTGAATCAAGTTCCCTACCGATTTCTCCGTTCTTTGCGATCACAAAGTTCGTTTTAATCCTGCAGGTAAGCTTTGTCTTTTCTTTCCCCTTTGGCTCCAACCGGAAACCAAAATCCTTTTGTCCGGCAGAATCAAGATAAACACGGAACATGAGACTTCTCTTCTCTTCATACTCAAATACCTCCATCAGATATTCATTCATTGTCACGTTTCCCTCTCTTCCAGGGGCAACAACTTCTCTCAGCAGATATAGATTGCCGTCTACTTTTCTAACATTGATTACAGGATCAAGGTAAATAGCCGCATTTAATGGATCTGCCACAACCCGCCAAACCGAACCTATCCTCGCATCGATAACTACAGATTTTGATATAGAAATTTCTTCTCCCATACTTTTTTGTCCCCTTTTGCAACTCTATCCCAAGATGTACCACGTTTTATCATAAAAGTCACCTGTCCAAAAGAACAGGTGACTTTTATTCACCTTTTCGTACTCAATAAAGATGAGGGGGCGGGGAAAGAGACAGGGCGGAAATATCAAGACTCTGCGTAGCACCTGAGGCCGGAAATGCCAAGGGTGCAGGTAAATCCAGCACCTACGGCATTCCCATGTTTCTCTTTAAAGGCGTCTACCACTGGTGTATTAAAAACGGCATACGATATCTTTACGCAGTTACTGAAGAGAAGGTCTACAGGCTGTTTTGTGCAAAAGGGGTTCCTTACAAATTGATTGGCAGTCCAAAGACAATGCCCGACGGGGTTACTGCCATGGCAGTAATAATGGACTGGAGAGAATTTGAAGTATTAAGTCCAGCGAAACAACCGGAAATGCTGAGATGGTTCACTCAATATCAATCAAGCGTTGCTCAATTGCAATGGCAACAGCGTGAGTCCTGGTCACAGCATCGAGCTTTTGCATAACATTACAAACATGAAACTTTACCGTTCTTTCACTCACACCAAGAATTACCGATATCTCCCAGGTGCTCTTGCCCACTTTTATCCAGTTGAGCACTTCTTTTTCTCTTGGAGAAAGGGGTACCCTGTTCTTTCTCTTGTCATGGCCAATAATACGTACGAGAGTCTGATGAAAGTGTGGCACAATGAGTTTTAATATAACTTCAGTGCGATTATTATGTTCTATACTATTGCCGGATAGAGAAAACAGACTTCCTTCACTTGCCTCGAAATTCCTCGCCCCATGCGTATAGCCCTCTCTGAGTCCAAAATCCTCAGCAAGGGAGATAAATTCCGGTGGAGGACCCTGTAATCTATACGTATCGGACCATCGCTGCAACCTGAAATGAGTAAAGTTTTCTTTGGCGACCGGATCAATCTCCTGGTATTTTCTTGCAAGGTAAATCTCAATCCATTCAACAGGATAGTTTATGTTTACGGGATTATATAACTTTACAATACCGTCAACTTCCTTTTTACCAAGCAGGCAAACGGCAAAGTCAAATGGAACCAGACACTTCAGCATCTTCATTAGTTCCGCCAATTCTTCTTTTGTAGTACAGGAAAGACTTTTATGGATCAGCTCCAGAAGATAAAGTACATCTTCTTTGGATAACCAGCGTGTAAGCCCCGGACTCATCTCTCTCCCCCCTGAATCAAGACCTACCCCCAGAGAAACCTCAACATATAATAATTATAACCCGAAACAGAATAAAAATAAAGAAAGCTCCCGGCAGGAGGATGCGTTTAAATGGCCGCAATACAATTTTCTGTGTTATAATATTTCCGCCAATGCATAAAAATGGTCTTATAAATCTTACTGTTCCGTTTTCTGCTCAAGGATATTTGCGCCATAAAGGGTTCTCTCTCTTATTCATCCTTGTCATAATACTGCTTATATCTTCCTGTACGGAGAAGTCCGACACACCACCGGCTACTACTCCCCCGGAGGGGTTCAGTCATTCACCCATTAGTGTTGACGGGGATATAAAGAGGCTGAGGGAGATCGTAAGTAAAGGACCTGCCGACCTTAATTCCCGGATCGAACTTGGAAACCTCCTTATGGATACCGGCAGGTTCAAGGAGGCAATAGAGGTTTATGGAAAAATACTTGAGATAACCCCGGAGAATGTAGACGTAAGGGTAGACATGGGCACATGCTACAGAAACTCGGGAGACCCTGAAAGGGCTGCCGGGGAATACAGAAAGGCATTGCGTTATGACCCTAAAAACCTTTATGCGCATAGAAATCTCGGCATTGTGCTGGCTTATAACCTGGGCAGGACAGGGGAGGCAATTGCCGAGTTTGAGGCATATCTTGCTCTCTCTCCCGATGCCTCTGATACCCGGCAGGTAAAACAGGCAATTAGAGAGTTGAAAGAAAGGTCCTGAGGCATGCCCATAAGAGGGATACTCTTACTCGCCTTTCTTCCTTTTCATAAGCAGTTCATACTTTTCCGCCCCTATACACTCCTTTGCAGCAGGACACCAGTCAATACAGGTTGGCCTCATCTCCCTTGTAACAACTTTTCCACAGTTACCACACACAGCCTCAGTCTCGTCTGACCATACCTCAACCTTACTGCCACAAAAAATGCAGATTATCTCTTCGGGAAACGGGCTTTTTATTTCTGTGCTGCCGGGACATCCTTCTTTAAAATTACTCATAATTTCTATTATACCACCATCTCCGGGAAAGACTCATGATTTATATCATATATACAGATGACCGGTTCAGATTTCCTGCTTTTAGCCAACATTATCCCTCCGTGCCTCATAAATCTCCCTGAACATCCCGGATGACCTCATAAAGGCTTCAAATACATGTGGATCAAAATGCTTCAGCGTGGTTCTGACATCTCCGGCAGTCAGGATATTTACAACGCTCTCATGATCCAGTCCCGCTTTGTAGGGTCTTCTGCTTCTCAATGCATCATACTGGTCAACTATATTCATTATCCTTCCCGATACCGGAATATTTTCACCGATAACCGCTCCCGTCCCACTTTTCGTGATGGGTAAGTGCAATCTCCTCAGCCATCCTCAGGTAAGGTGAGTTTGAATTCCTGAGAATTTTCGCTCCAATAAGGGTGTGGGTCTTCACCATCTCCCATTCTTCAGGAGTAAGCCCACCCTTTTTAAGAAGAATACTCTCAGGAATACCTACTTTCCCGATATCATGCATTGGTGAGGCATAATAAATAGTCTCTATATACTCCTTGCTCATACCCAGAGCAGAAGCGAGTACCTTTGTATATAAACTTATCCTCTTTATATGCGCTCCGGAATCCTCATCCTTGTACTCAGAGGCAAGGGTGAGCCGGTAAACCGTCTCACCATATCCTGTCCTGATCCTCCTGTATACCTTCTCAAGTCTCTCAAAGGCCCCTTCAAAAGCCTTTATCCTCTCTGCCACTTGCTCATCAAGGATATGTTTATGGTGTCTTAAAAAATCACGGCATTCCTTGAGTTCTAACAGGTTCTTTACTCTCAGGGTAAATTCAGCTGAATCGATGGGTTTTACGAGAAAATCATCAATACCTTTGGCAATACCTGTACTGCGTTCCGGTGATGAACCAGGGACTGCGAGTATAATAATAGGGATATGCCCGGTAAGCTCATGGGCCTTGAGTTTCTCCGCAATCTCAAACCCTTTCATCCCGGGCATCATCTCATCAATAAGTATAAGGTCCGGTAAGTACTGGAGAGTCTGCTCCACTGCCTCATGGCTGTTTCTGGCTACAATCGTTTCATACCCATGGTCTTCACAAAATGACGTTAAGAGCTTTATCTCTTTTTCATCACCATCAACAATAAGGATTCTGAAGATTTCTTTCTTATGATTCAATCCATTATTCACTCTATCCCCCATCTCTTTCAAGTTCCTTATCTTCCTGACCGCATTCACAGATGACCACGAGTGTGATCTCCTTCCCTGTACCCACTCCGGAGAAGACTCTCATAAAGCACAATCTGATTATATCACAGCCTGTTAGACTTCTCCATAACCCGAATCCAGTGATAATATGGTTGTTGAAACCGGCACCATAGAAAAATTCTATCACAAAAAAACAAAAAGAATGAGAAAAAAACAAATCCATCCTATAAAATAGAAGAACTAAACGGTAATTTCTGCTAAAGTATTTATAAAGTATATCTCTGATTTACTAACCAAGGAGGTCATGATGTCAGAAAAAGGGATTTCCGTCTTACTTGAGGAACAGAGAAGTTTTCCACCAGCTGAGGAGTTTTCACGTAAGGCCCATATCAGGAGTATGGCTGAATATGAGGCGATCTATCGCCGCTCTGTGGAAGACCCCGAGGGATTCTGGGCAGAGATGGCAGAGGAAAATCTCTCCTGGTTCAGGAAATGGGACAAGGTGATCGAGTATGACTTTGAGAAGCCCTTTATAAAATGGTTTGCCGGCGGAAAACTGAACGCCTCATACAACTGTCTTGACAGGCACATCAGCACCCCGTTGAGGAATAAGGCAGCCATTATATGGGAGTCGGATGAAGGCCGGTACAGGACCTACACATACCAGCAGCTTTACCATGAAGTCAACAGGTTTGCCAATGTCCTGAAAAAGCATGGAATCGGAAGAGGCGACAGGGTAACGATATACCTCTCCATGATACCTGAGCTGGCAATAGCCATGCTTGCCTGCGCAAGGATCGGGGCTATTCATAGTATAGTGTTTGGAGGCTTCTCATCCCAATCTCTCAGGGACAGGATAAACGACTGTAAGGCAAAGCTCGTCATCACCGCAGATGATGGGATAAGGGGTGGAAGAAAGGTGCCCCTGAAGGTCAATGCTGATGAGGCGTTACTTGAGTGTCCGACTGTCAGGAAGGCAATAGTTGTCAGAAGGTCCTCCGGCGATGTGGATATGGAACCCGGGAGGGACTACTGGTGGCATGAAGAAATGGCAGCAAAGGATATATCCAACTATTGTGAACCGGAGCAGATGGATGCAGAAGATCTCCTCTTTATACTCTACACATCCGGGTCGACAGGAAAACCAAAGGGGGTCCTGCATACAACAGGCGGTTATCTTTTATACACAAATCTCACCTTCAAATGGATATTCGACTACCGCGATGAAGACATTCATTTCTGTACAGCAGACATTGGATGGATAACAGGCCACAGCTACATTGTCTATGGCCCCCTCTCTGCCGGGGCTACATCCCTGATGTTCGAAGGAGTTCCAAACTACCCTGACCCGGGCAGATTCTGGGATATAGTGGATAAACACCAGGTAAACATAATCTACACTGCACCCACTGTAATAAGGGCATTGATGAGGGAAGGAGAGAAGTGGGTACAGAAGCATGATCTTTCAAGCCTCAGACTCCTTGGTACAGTCGGAGAACCGATAAACCCTGAGGCATGGATGTGGTATCACACCCATGTGGGTAAGGAGAAACTTCCCATAGTGGACACATGGTGGCAGACAGAGACCGGCGGGATTCTTATAACTCCCTTGCCGGGAGCCATGACCATGAAGCCCGGCTCTGCAAACAGGCCCTTCCCCGGAGTGGTGCCGAAGATAGTTAAAGAAGACGGTACACCGTCTGAGACAAACGAAGGCGGGTATCTTGTCATTGAAAAGCCCTGGCCCGGTATACTCAGGGGTATGTTCGGAGATATTGAAGGAAAGAGATTCAAGGAGGTTTATTTCAGCAGATTTCCCGGCAAATACTTTACAGGAGATGGAGCAAGGATTGACGAAGACGGTGACTTCTGGCTGATGGGCAGGATAGACGATGTCCTGAACGTCTCAGGCCACAGAATAGGTACTGCAGAGCTTGAGTCATCCCTTGTAAGCCATGAAAAAGTGGCGGAGGCTGCAGTGGTTGGGTACCCCCACGAGATAAAGGGTGAGGGAATATACGCCTTTGTTGTGCTGCAGGAAGGAGTCCCGTCTGATAAGACCCTCGATGAGTCACTTAAGAATCATGTAAGGAAACTAATCGGCCCGATAGCAAAACCGGACAGGATACAGTTTGCCCCGGGCTTGCCAAAAACCCGCAGCGGCAAGATAATGAGAAGGATACTCAGAAAGATTGCAGGCGGAGAGATCGAGGACCTTGGAGATATCTCAACACTTGCAGATCCATCTGTTGTGGAAGAGCTTGTGAGGAACAGGGTATAGAATGGCCCCAGCAATTCACGGCGAACTTGTAACGCTTTGAGATTGCTTCATTTCACTCGCAATCCTGCACTGATTTTCACCGTGAATTGCTGTCCTGATTTTGGCTGAATTGATTTAATTGCCATGATTGTGCTATAAAATAAATCAGGCATGATTCTCCCGTTGTTTCAATGTCGGGGAAATTACTCCTTGCCCTTATCCCTTTGGAAAGGGCTTTATATCCGGAAGGAGGTTTTTTAGATGGAAATGAATTTTTATGAGAACATTGCAATTATTGACCCTGCCCTTAGTGACGAAGAGATCGAAGCAGCTGCCCAAAAAATCAACGACCTTATAGTCAAAGCCGACGGTGAAGTACTTAAGGAAGACCGCTGGGGGAGAAAAAAGCTTGCCTATGAGTTGAACAGGAAAACCCAGGGGTATTACATACTTTACACCTTCAAGGCACCCTCCACATGCATTAAGAAACTCGAGGATTTCTACAAGATATATGATCCGGTCTTCAAGTACATGGTAATTAAACTTGAAAAGAACCAGATAGCAGCCCTGATGAACGAGCTCAGGAAGTCTGCCGAGCCGGTTGCCGAGCCAGTTGCCGAGTCGGTTGCCGAACCGGTTACCGAAGAGGCTGTTGAATCTGCTGAAGGAGTGTAGGAAATGTTTAACAGGATAATTCTTGTAGGCAATCTTACGAAGGACCCTGAACTGAGATACACCCCGCAGGGCACCCCGGTAGTCAGTATACGTATTGCAGTCAATTCCCGTATAAAACAGGGCAATGAATTCAAGGACGAAACCCTCTTTATCGATACGGTTGTATTCGGCAAACAGGCTGAGAATATAACGCAATATCTTGGCAAGGGGAGTGGTGTGCTCGTCGAGGGAAGACTGAAGGAGAGACGCTGGGAGTATGAGGGTCAGCAGAAGAGCAAGTTTGAGGTAATTGCAAGCACCGTGAGGTTCCTGCCAAGGAAAGATGCATCGACTGACTATGGCTCAGGAGATGAAACTCCGCCTCCGGAAGAGACAACCGAGCTTGAACCGTTTTGAACAGATGACAGATGACAGATTAACTGAATAGAGAAAGGAGTGTCAATATGAGAAGGTTTCAACGGGTTTTGTGCAGACAAGATACCTTACATTGATTATAAGGATATGAAGGTTTTGCGCGGTTATATAACAGAGAGGGGAAAGATCCTGCCGCGAAGAATGACCGGGACCTGTGCAAGACACCAGCGGGAAATTACCACTGCGATAATGAGGGCAAGAAACATAGCACTGCTGCCATTCATGGAAAAATGAGATGAGGATACCCAAATCCTGGGTAGCTCCCATGGCAAAGAGGATTATAGATGACCTGATCGAGCGGGGTTATATAGAATCCACTGTTCCGGAAAAAGATCTGCTTGCAGCCGTCGAGGGTATTTTCCTTTATGAGTTGATGGCTGAAGACAGGCTTAATGAGGAAGTCAGGGGGATACTTCAGCTCCATTCCTCTGAGATAGAAGAGGGCCGTCTTG
>QIJG01000285.1 GCA_003232715.1 Nitrospirota bacterium | reverse complement strand
TTTACGGGTATCTTTATAAGCTTGACACCGGGAAATTCCTCCCTGACCATCTCAGCGGTTCCATCACCAGAGGCATTGTCATTTACAATAATCTCTATCTTGTCTTTTGGGTAATCAATGTTACTTGTAATCTTCTGAAGAGTGGTCCTTAAGTCATCTCTCCTGTTATATGCAAGTATATTGATTGTTAAAAACGGCCATTCCATTTCGTCCATTTAACAGAGTTCCTCAAACGTTTTAAGAGCCCTTGCAATGATCTGGTCCATATTATAATACTTGTACTCAGCCAGCCTCCCGATAAAAAGCACATCAGAGAGTTTTTCGGCTTCCTCGTTGTATTTCATATAAATATTATTATTTGCATCATTTGGAATGGGATAGTATGGATCGTTGCCACCGGGCTCATACTCCTGAGGGTACTCATATGCAACTGTAGTTTTCCTGCTTTTTGTATTCAGGAAATGTTTATATTCCGTAATTCTCGTATAATCATAATTTTCGGGATAATTTATCTGTGCTACTGACTGAAAAAACTCCATATCATAGGGCTTAAAGTTAAAATCCAGACTCCTGTATGAAAGCTCTCCAAACCTGAAACCAAAAAACTCATCAATGCAGCCGGTGTATATAAGTTTTTCAAACTTGATAGAGTCTTTAACATCCCTGAAATCAGTATTCAGTTCAACCCTTATCCGGGGATTGTCCAGCATCTTTTCAATCACGCCTGTATACCCATTTCCGGGTATTCCCTGATAGTTATCCTGAAAATATCTGTCATCCCTGCTGATATAAACAGGCACTCTTGCAGTAACAGAAGGATAAAGATTCTCCGGCGTTAAGCCCCACTGCTTTAAAGTATATCCGAGAAAAACCTTCTCATAAATATAATTCGCCAGGAACTGCAGCTCCTTATCATCGAATTCCTTTAATTTAAGGATCGGGATCTTTACATTGTAACCAAAAGTATCAATCAGTTTTTATTCTCTAATTTAGAAGCCAGCCCGGGTGGAAAGGCTTTATAAAGGGCATTCAGGTTAAAAGGCAAAGGGATTTCGAGGCCGTCAACTACTGCCCTTACTTTATGGAAATAGGGATACCACTCCGTGAATCGGCTCAGATAGTTCCAGACTTTTTTATCATTTGTATGAAATGCGTGAGGTCCGTATTTGTGGATAAATATTCCTTCACTGTCTTTAAAATCATAGATATTTCCTGCAATATGGTCTCTTCTTTCTACTATCAGGACCTCTTTCTTCAGTACATTAGCAATCCTCTCGGCCAATACGCTTCCTGCCAGCCCTGAACCCACTATCAGATACATTTTATCTGTTTATCCTTTCGTGCAATCCTCTATTGAGTTTTTGGTGCCAATCCCATGCAGTATTTTGGTTGCCACCCTAAAACCTCATTGGTTTTCCGGGCGCTTCCTACAAGCACTGCAGGGTCACCAGCCCTTCTCGGTGAAGCAATATCCACAATCTCTCTTCCGGTTACCTCCCTTGCAGTCTCTATTACATCTTTTACCGAAAACCCGTTACCGTTTCCAAGGTTAAAAACATCGCTCTTTCCACCATTAAGCAGATACTCCAGGGCCAATATATGAGCATCCGCCAGGTCTGTGACATGTATGTAATCCCTTATGCATGTCTTGTCAGGCGTATCATAATCCGTTCCGAACACCTTTATGTTCTCCCTTCTGCCGATAGCTGCATCCAGCACCAGGGGTATCAGATGGGTTTCAGGGTCATGCCATTCTCCAATCTCCTGCCCGGGATCAGCTCCGGCGGCATTAAAATATCTCAGTGCAACGTTTCTCAGTCCATAGGCAGTGCTGTAATCAGACAATATCTTTTCCACCATCAGTTTACTCTGTCCATACGGATTTATGGGGTTTTGGGGGTGGTCTTCGGTTATGGGTATCTCAACAGGGTTACCATAGGTTGCACAGGTTGATGAAAAAATAAAGTATTTCACATTAAACTCCTTCATCACCTTTAAAATATTCAGCGTATTGGCAACATTATTTATGTAATATTTCTGAGGATCCTCCACTGATTCTCCAACGTATGCAAATGCAGCAAAATACATAACAGCCCTGACTGGATATTCTTTAAAAGCCAGCCTGATCTGCTCGATATCAGACAGGTCTCCCAAGACAAATTCTCCCCACTTGACAAACTCCCTGTGGCCATAGACCAAACTATCAAATACCACGGTCCTGTACCCCCTCTCATTCAGGAGCTTGTTGATATGAGACCCGATATACCCTGCACCGCCTGCTATAAGTATCACCTGGAATCTCCTTTGATAAGGTTCTTAAAGTATTCAATAGTCTTTTGCAGTCCTTCTTCCATCTGTACAGAGGGTTCCCATTTCAACTTCTCTTTTGCCAGACTTATATCGGGTTGCCTCTGTTTAGGGTCATCAGCAGGCAATGCTTTAAAGCAGATCTTTGATTTTGCTCCGGTCAGTTCAATTATTTTCTCTGCAAGTTCAAGTATGGAAAACTCTGCAGGATTGCCCAGGTTCACAGGTCCGGTAAAATCATCAGGGGTGTTCATGAGTTTCATCAGTCCCTCTATGAGGTCATCAACATAGCAGAAGCTCCTCGTCTGACTCCCGTCACCATAAACCGTCAGGTCTTCTCCTCTTAAAGCCTGCATTATAAAATTACTCACAACACGGCCATCATTAGGATGCATCCTCGGCCCGCTGGTATTAAAGATTCTCGCTACTTTTATTCTGAGATTATGCTGGCGGTGGTAGTCAAAAAAGAGTGTTTCGGCACATCGCTTTCCCTCGTCGTAACACGATCTGATCCCGATTGGATTAACGTTTCCCCAGTAAGTTTCCGGCTGTGGGTGTATTTCAGGGTCCCCGTATACTTCACTGGTTGAGGCCTGGAGTATCTTTATCTTGAGCCTCTTTGCAAGCCCAAGCATATTAATGGCTCCGATTACTGATGTCTTTGTTGTCTGAACAGGGTCAAACTGGTAGTGTACCGGAGATGCAGGACAGGCAAGATTGTAAATCCGGTCCACCTCAATATAGAGGGGAAAACATATGTCATGACGCAATGTCTCAAAATAAGGGTTGCTCATAAGATGAGCAACATTTTCCTTACGTCCAGTATAAAAGTTGTCCACACAGACTACTTCATGGCCCTTGTTCAGGAGTTTCTCGCAAAGATGCGATCCAAGGAAACCGGCACCACCGGTAACAAGAATACGATTGACCGAATCATAATGTCTCATTTTTCAAACCTCCAAATATAAAGTCCGGGGAAATACCGGCAGGCACTTAAAACGTTGCAATCAGCACCCCTGAAGTTACAGCAATCTGGTATAGAATCTGTGTAATATCCTTAATATTACGCATCCATGCTATTCCCTCAAGCTTCTCAGGCACAACTATTGTATCTCCGGAGTCCACCTGTCCTGCCCCAATATCCCATCTTGAGTATTCGCTGTTCCATGAAAGACCCGTAAACCCTCTGCTCGACTTCATTGCAGAGCCATTAGCCTTGAGTATATATACATTAGCACTATCGGCATTATCCGTATAACCACCTGCAAGGGATATATAAAACTTGGAATTTCTTCCCTTTTCATAAATAAAAGCCGTCTGATTATATACAGAACCTATTACCTGCACAGTCTGTGGATCCGTGGGTATATATATTGAATCATTGTCTTCAAGCTCTATATCATAAATTGTTCCTCTGAGTTTATCCGGCAACTCCATCCTGATTGCCACCCTCCCTTTTGCCTTTATCGTTCTGAGCTTTGCAATAAATTGTCTCTTCTGATCTGTCTCTATCTGCATCAACCTCGCCTCTTTCGAAGAAGCTGCTGTAGCTATCCGTACCGTCCCAGTACTCATAAGCTCTCTTTCAAGCCTGTCTATCATCTCCTCAATCTGTTGCTGTTGCAATGCCTCAATCCGCTTTCTTGTAAATACCGCTCCCTTCAGAAATGCCTTGTCGGTAAACCCTCCAGCCCTCTCTATAAGGGATGAAAGTCTCTCGCCTCTTTTGATGGTATAGGTCCCCGGGAACCTGACCTCACCCTCGATCACCACTGTCTGGTAAAGCCTCCACTCAGGGATAGCACGGACAAACAGATAGTCATTCTCCTGCAAATGGATATTGCTGTCAGGATCCCCTGCCAATGCTTTTCCCAGGTTGACCATGATCTTCTCGGTGACTGGTCCTTCATTGGTAATGTGTATCCTTGTCAGCTCGGCTTCCTTGTCATATGCATAATATTTAAGCCCTCCGGCCATTGAGATTAAGTCCCTGACGGTCATGGGAGGGCTGAACCCGTACTCGCCTTCTCTCTGTACTGCACCGGCAAGCTTCACTATTCTCTCGTCTTTAACAACCTGAAATATCTTGACCACATCCCCTGCCTGCACTGCAATATCTTTATCCCGTATCTTCTGAAGGTCGGATTCAAAGACTATCTGCCGGCTGTGATCAATAATCCGCTCTATTTGTACCCTGCCTTTAAAGGCAACGTCACTTAATCCTCCCGCCATCTCTATCAACTGAGATATCGTGGTCCTCCCTTTCAGCTCGTATATAGCGGGATTATTCACACTGCCTGCAATGGCGACAAGGGGTCCAACCGGCTGTATGAATATCACGTCCTCCGGCATCAACCTTATATCCCTGGTCTTGTCGCCTTTCAACAGGAAATCATACATGTCAAAACGGACTACGGTCTTACCGTTTCGCTTTACCTGTATAGCCCTCATTGTCCCTGTTTTGTTGGGCCCGCCAGCCTCAAACAGTGCATTTATAAGAGTGGAAAGAGAAGATAGTGTATATGAGCCTGGATACCGGGCATTGCCAACCACATAGACTCTAATGGTTCTCAGTGAACCCATGCTCACATTCATCTCAAACACTCTATAATATTTGGAAAACTGCTTATGTAGAAGCTTTCTTAATTCACTGAATTTTAAACCCGAAACGCCAAGAGTTCCAATTTTGGGAATGCTTATATTCCCATCTCTGTCTACCACAACATCCCACTGTCCTTCTACCCTTCCCCAGATAGATACCTTTATCTCATCTCCAGGGCCGATAACATACCCAGGACCAACAGGCACGTTCCCGACAGGAGCAAATGTTGAAGGGGGTCTGTTGAAAAGGTCATAACCGAACTGCTTGAGATTGGTTGAAACCGTAAGAGAAAGCTTCCCTGCAATATACTCCTCAAACTCTGAAGGCGCCTCTGAAGGGTTTTCCGCAGGAAGCAGTTCAGGCTTCAAGCCCTGTCCCCCCTGTTCGGACGATTGCAGGGACTGTTGAGGAGGTTGTTTTTTCTCAATTGCCGATGACTGTTGTGATGACCGGGTTACAGGTGATATTGGTATGGTTTGAAACTCCTGAGCAAATAGGGGACCTGCACACATAACGATATACAGCAAGGTTATGGTTATGAAAATATTTTTATATTTCATAAGGTTATTTAATATTTTACTTAAATTATATTTAAAAAGTCAATGAGCTGATTTCACAAAACAAAAGGAACAGCAGGTAAAATTAACATGTAATCATGTTAATATAGTATTTTAAACAGATAGAATTTACTATATCAAAAAAAGCTGGGGGAACACAAGGATGAAGGCTTACACATATCAGGAGCCGGCATACCTTATAGTGCCGGTGTTCCTGGGGATAGAGTTTTTTATAAGTGCAAGAAACGAGAGAAGAGAAAGGCATGAGCTCCTATGTTCTTGATTTCTGCGGATTTCTTTTCACGGCACTTGTCTCTGTTGTCTTTTCCTTTCTTGAAAACATATTCTTTATGTGGATTGAAACCCTTGATTAGAGAGATAAAGGCTGATTTCAGTCTCTACCTTATAACGGACAGAAGCCGGATGAAGGCGCCTTTTTATAAAGGGATTGAGGATGCACTTAAAGGGGGCTTACAGGCATTACAGTTAAGGGAAAAGGACCTGTCCGTGAGACAACTGTATGCGACGGCTTGCAGGCTGCGTGAGCTCACCTCACGTTACGGGGCGAGGCTCTTTGTCAATGACAGGCTCGATGTAGCACTATCGGTTGAGGCAGATGGGGTCCATCTTGCCGGGACGAGCATCCCCCCACGGGCCGTGCAGCGAGTCACAGGAGGGAAAATGCTTATCGGCGTATCCGCCCACACCCTTGAGGAGGCTATTGAGGCCGAAAGGGAAGGTGCTGATTTTCTAACCTTCGGTCCTGTATATAAAACACCTTCAAAGAAAAAATATGGTCCACCCGTGGGGATTGAAAAACTGAAGGAAGTGGCTGAAAAGGTCTCAATCCCTGTTTTTGGAGTTGGGGGAATAAAGATTGAGAAGGTATCGGAGGTACTTAAATCAGGGGCGCAGGGGGTGGCGCTCATCTCTGCCATCCTGTCATCCGACAATATAGAGGAAGAAACCTCAAAATTTATCACATCGGTTGAAGGGGTTTTGAGGAAGGACTCATCCTCCTGCTCACTGCCCTGAAAAGTGAAGGGTAGATTATGCTTGAGATTATGGCTGTAAGGATAAGGGAGCCGTTCATCTCAGGTGTCAGCAGCCCCATCTTCTCACCGAGGGTGCCGGCCACAACAATCATTGAAAGAGGGGCGGAAAGGATTAAGGACATGCCCATGGCCTCAAGACTGCCGAGTCCCATAAAACGTGAGAGCAACAAAGGAAAGACATTGCTCACAAAGACCATCAACGTCAGAAACAGCGAAAAAGAGATCCCATGAAGGGATTTTAAGAGTCCCGGATCAAAGTCAGCACCCACACCGATAAAGAAAAACGGAGTAAAAAATCCGAACCCCACGGCATTTATCTTGTCCTCAAACCGTCCCTTGCTCTTAAAGACATAGCTGAATATGAGTCCTGCCATAAAGGAACCGAGTATCGGCTCAACACCTGAGCCATAGGCGATAAGTGCGCCGGCAAAGGCTATGGAGATAACCGCCCTTATGCCCTCTTCAACAGGGTCATTGCTCTCCATCACTTTCTCGATCCTCTCCGGATGCCACCAGGCAATAACATAAAGTATCCTGAGAAAAACTACCGCCACACCCAGCAGTAACAGAAGCTTAAGCCCCTCAATTCCTGCCATCACCGTCAGACCCAGACGGTGATATATATCAATACCCGTAAGTACCACTATAGACAAAAGCTCTCCCGTAAGGGCCACCCCTATAATATCCTGGCCTATATCAGTCTTTATCAGCCCTGATTCCTTAAGTACGGGGATGATAATCCCTGCAGATACTACAGAGACTGCTATTCCGACATAAAAAGAGTAACCCATCTGAATAAATACAAGCGGTGTTAACAGCAGGGACAGAGCAGATATGAAGAGATACCAGAAGAACCTCCCCTGCCTCATAAGACCTCTTATATCAAGCTCCATCCCGGCAATAAACATCAGGTATATAAACCCTATATCCTTCAGCAAGGAAAACCACTCAGGTTTCCTGGACAAAAAAACGCTGAAGAGGACAATACCATAGATGATCTCGAGGGCGGCAGAGGGCAGCATGAACTTTCTGGCAAAAAACGGTATAACGGCTGCGCCACCAATAACTACAAACATTATAAGGAGTTGTTCACCCATGGTTTATCCAGTTATAAAGCATTGGAGGACTGGAGCATTGGAGCATTGGAGGACTGCCCTCCATCCCTCCATCCCTCCACGTCTTCCCCTTCACAAAGACTCCTCCACCGGCGGGATCAGCAGTGTGGAGACCGGGGCCCTGTTGACGATATGCCATACCACATCAGGGTTCAGCATTAACGAAAACCATCTCCGGTTCTTCCAGCCACCGGTGTCAACAATCAGGAGGTCGTAATCCTTCAAAACCCCGGCTATCGTCTTTACAGGATTCCCTTTAAGGACAGGGACTTTAACGCTCGACTTGTATACAAGGGCCATATCTGAGATATTCTTTTTCATCTCCTCAAAACCCTTAACCTCTTCCTCAGTGGATATATACCTTGACGGCTCAACAAGCAAGGCGGTTATCTCATTGTTTAAAGACGAGGATATCTCAAAAGCAGCATCCATCACACGCTGAACGTCTATCCCCTCAACACAGGGGACAACAACCTTCTCATATGGAAACGTGCCTGCAGAAAGAAGGATCGGGCAGACTGCAATTGAGGCAAGGCTGTTCAGAAAACTCCTCTTTCTGAAATCCGGAGAAACAAGCAGATCTTTCGACAACATAATGAGTCCATATTCACCCCTCTCTTCCGAGAGCACACTCTGTATTGCATTGTATGGAGAAAGGACCGTCTCCCTCTCTTCAATATTTTTAAAACTATCCTTCTTTATAAACTCCTTTAAACTCCCGGACCGGGCCGCTGCCTTTTTTGCATAGATAAAGATAATCCTGTTCAGGGGAAAGACTGAAAAGAGATATTCGAGTTCATTGAAAAATCCCTCATCCTCCCTGCCGCTCAGATAGGCAACGACGGTAGAACCGTATTCAAGGGGAAAACGCTGAAAGCTGAAGGTAAGTATTTCTGAGACTGTCTTTAACACGGCAGGGTCTCCGAGTATAATTACCCTGTCCCGGGGCTTCAGCACCCTGTCTTTCCTTGGCATAATAATATTTCCATCCCTGTATATAATCCCTATGCGCCATCTGATAGGTGCAAGTGCACCAATGGGCTTGTTGGCAAGCCTGGAATTTGGATGAACCTCAACCTCTAATATTTCGTTCTTGCCAAGGCCGATGGCATGGGCTGCCCTTGATTTCTGTTCAATCCTGTTCCGTATCCCGGTAGCGCCGGCGGTATAGATATTCTCCACCTCTACTCCAAGACCCTCAAGTGCCTTGATGTTCTCCTGTGTAACACCAACCGATATGACCCTCTTTGGTGTGAAATGCTCTTTCAGAAGGCGGGCAACCTCTACATTAACCTTTTCAGTAGTCGTGGTAATTATAACTACATCAGCATCTCTCACACCAGCATCCTCAAGGACCAGTCTGCTCGTGGCATCTCCGGCTACAAAGGAGATTTCATCTCCCTTTAGCTTCTTCGCCCTCTCCTGAAGCTCGGGATTCAGGTCGATACAGGTTATTTCAAAATCTCCTGGAAGTTTTTTCAGCAGTTCCTGTCCTATACGTCCAAGGCCTATGATCACAAGTGTGTTACGTTTCATTAAAAACCTCTGTTGCCCTGAGCACAAGGTCTTTCAGCGCTGATATGAAGAGCGGACGGGTATTTAATGACTCCACCCTCCTGAGCTCCGTCCCGTTTTTTTCCGCCAGGCCCCTGTATAGTATGTCTATCTCGTAGAGTGTCTCTATATGGTCCGATACAAAACTGACGGGCACGACCACTATCCTCCTGACGCCCTTCCCTGAAAGCTCAATAATAACCTCATCAGTTGATGGTCCCAGCCATTTAACAGGCCCGCTCCTGCTCTGATAACTGATGTGATACGGAGGAACAACCGGCATCTCAGTCCTCAGTCTCCTGATAATAGCCTCCACAGTCCCTTTAATCTCATCCACATAGGGATCCCCCTCCTCAATAAAACTCACAGGCAGGCTGTGAGCACTGAAGAGCAGGTGAACCCCGTCCGTCTCATACCCCTTCAGCCTCTCCTTTATAGTCTCCACCAGCGCGTCAATGTAAAGTGGATGATCATACCATGAGCTTATAAACGCTGACGCTAACCCAAACTCTCCAGCCGCCCTGTCAAACTTCTCTCTTGTAGAGCCGGTGGTTGCCCTTGAATAATGGGGGTAGAGACTAAGACCGATGAGCCTCCTGATACCGTTCCTGCAGGCCTGTTTGACTGACTCTTCAATAAAGGGATGCCAGTATCGCATACCAACATATACGCTGAAATCCCCTTCATCCATGAGGGCCTCCCGGAGGGCATCAGCCTGCTGCCCGGTAATTCTCAGGATAGGAGATGCACCCCCTATCTGCGCATAGGCCTCTTTCGTCCTTTTTGCCCTGAGTCCGGATATGAGCCACGCAAGGGGTTTCTGCATAAAAGCCGGTCCAAGTGGAATAATATCCCTGTCTGAAAAGAGATTATAAAGGAAGGGCCTGACTGCCCCAAGGTTGTCAGGCCCGCCAAGGTTAAGCAGAATAACGCCTGTCTTTTCCATTTTACACATCAACCGCCTATCAGGCAGGATATCTCTTTCAGCAACTCACGGAACTCAGGCCTTCCGGCAGGAAGCAATTCTTTCGAAGTATG
>QIJG01000202.1 GCA_003232715.1 Nitrospirota bacterium | reverse complement strand
CTTTGCAATAAGGGGCCTGGCAATGGAAGTGCCCAGCAGATAAACTCCTTCATAAACGGCATTTACCCTGAGCATGGGAAAGATATAGTCCAGGACAAACTCCTCTCTCAGGTCTTCAATATAGGCACGCAGGGCTCCTGTACGGAGGGCCTTGTCCCTGACAGCCTCAAGGTCTTCTCCCTGGCCAAGGTCTGCACAGTAGGCAATTACCTCTGCATTGTATGTATTTTTAAGCCATTCAATTGCAACCGAGGTATCAAGACCCCCTGAATAAGCAAGAACTATCTTCATCTATCCTCCCTTGAAAATCAAAAGACTCCGGGGTAAAAAACTCTGGAGTAATGGAGTGTTGGAGTGATGGGATTCAATTCTCCAATGCCCCGTCAGTGTCTCCACGGTATATAGCTTCCTGCGTTAAAAACGCTTGCCCGGCGATTTATACACTAAAAAATAGCGATGATATCTGTCAAGTAAGCCGCCAGGGGCGGTATCCATCCACTCTACAATTAATCCGCAGATTTCAGAGAAAAATCATATGCGGAAACAATCAAAGAATTTACACAGACTTATTAATCCGCAGATTACGCAGATGACTCAGATTTCAAAAAGGAACACACCCCTTAATCCACTCCTGATAGAGGGGAAACCTTGACGACCTTCGGCCTCAACAGGTGAAAGGGCACGAGGTCAGGGGGCGGTCTGCAGGCTGGAAAGGAACAAGAGAGGACTCCCTTACACAAAAATATGATATACTTTCAATAAACATAGTACGGATAAGAGACCGGGATATAACAATCGTCTCAACCTGACCGGGAATGTGCTCGCGATTTTCCGTTAAGTTTTACAGCTGCCATACTCTGTGCCCCAGCCAGGGCCAGGCAGCCATTAGATTATTTGAATCGGCAGGAGAGGATATTAAGATGCAAAGACTTGCATCAATAAGCGCATTAATTGTGAGTCAAAAAAAGGAATGGGGGGAGATACTCACCGGATTTGAAAGTAAGAATAAATACGTTGTAATGGACCCTTCCGGTAATGAGCTATATATGGCCGTTGAAGAAGGGGGCTCAATGCTTCTGAGGATTTTTTTAAAGGCATTGCGTCCTTTTGAAATCAAGGTCTTAACCATTGACACTAAACCTGTCCTGAAGTTGAAGAGACCTTTTCGATTCTACTTTCACCAATTAAACGTTTTTGACTCACAAGGAAGCCCTTTAGGGACAATACAAAGGCGTTTTTCCATATTACGCCGCATTTACTCGGTATTAGACAGTTCAGGACGGGAGATGTTTCAACTTTTTGGACCAGTTCTTCATCCATGGACATTTGAAATCAGGAAGAATGGCATGGAATATGGCAAAATTACAAAAAAGTGGAGTGGACTTTTGAAGGAAGGGTTTACTGATGCAGACAATTTTGGTGTCTCTTTCCCCATAGGATGGGATATAAATGTGAAATCCCTGTTTTTGGGTGCTGTATTTTTGATCGATTTTGTTCATTTTGAAAATAAAAACAACTGAGAACATTTTTAGATAAGGGTAACAGTCTATTGTCATGTCAACCTTTGTTATTTAAGAAGGATTCCCGACTCGCTTCACTTGCCTGAATGACAAATTACTGTAGTTTATACACAGACACTAATTATCCGACGGATTAAAGTTATACGGAAATCGGTCGATAATATGTTAAACAGATTTTGTATAGAGGGGCGCTGTTGAAACTCTGCTGCCTGTGTTTGAAGTAAAAGACCTTTATTGATTTTCAGGAGTGGCATCTGTGACGCTTCGAGGGGGGCAAGCATAACTACTTATTCACACCCACTTATATACAAACAATATCCATTCTGTTTAATCTCTGATTTTCCGTATTCAGTGGATTGATTTCTCATGCAGAAAATACTGATCATAGATGATGAAAAACTCATAAGACTTCTCTTGCGTGAAATCCTGCAAAGCAAAGGCTTCTCTATAATCGAGGCCTCCAGCGGCAGAGATGCCTTAGAGATTTTTCCGAAAGAAAAGCCCGACTCGGTACTCCTTGATCTCAAAATGCCGGATATGGACGGCATCGAGACCATGCTTGAACTGAAAAAGATTGACCCTGAAATCCCGATTATCATAGTAACTGCATATGGTGATATTCCTACAGCGGTAGAGACAATAAAACTTGGAGCGTATGATTTTATAGTTAAATCACCTTCAACCGACAACATTGTCTTAACCCTGAACAGGGCTATTGAAAAGTTGGATTTAGAGAGGGATGTAAAGAGGCTTAATACCGCCGTAGAAACATCGCTTGAGTGGTTGTTGGGCAAAAGTGATGCCATGAAAAGAATTATTCAACAGATAAAACAGGTTGCACAGAGCGATTTTTCCATCATTATTCAGGGGGAGACAGGTACTGGAAAATCCATCATTGCCCAAACCATACATAATTTAAGCAAGAGGGCTGAAAAGCCGTTTGTTACGGTCGATATGGGCGCAATACCGGAGAGCCTCGTCGAAAGCGAGCTTTTCGGACATGAAAAAGGCGCCTTTACCGGTGCTGAGAAAAAGAAGAAAGGGTTCTTTGATGTCGCTAATAGTGGCACTATACTGATAGATGAATTACAGAACATGTCCCCTTTTATGCAGAGTAAGCTTCTCAGCGTGGCCGAAAAAAAGAAGACATATGCCCTGGGCAGTACCCAACCCATAGATACGGATGTCCGAATTATTGCTGCAACCAATATGGAGATAAAAAAGAATGTAAGGGAAAAGAAGTTCAGGGAAGATTTATTTTTCAGGCTCGGTGAGTTCATAATCAGCCTTCCACCATTAAGGGACAGGGTTGAAGACATACCATTTCTTGCCCACAGGTTTCTTACGGAAGCCGGTGCAGAGTTGAACAAACAGACAAGGGAAATATCAGACACCGCCGTCACCATTTTGATGCAATACCCATGGCCGGGCAATGTGAGAGAGTTAAAGAATGTGGTCAGAAGGGCGGTTCTCTTTTCCGACAACGGTATAGTAAGACCGGAACATTTAGACTTTTTAACAGGAGACAACCGCGGATCTAATGATACATCCCGTGTATTGCCTCTTAAGGAGCTTTCCGCCATGGCTACAAGGGAGGTAGAGGAAAAGGCCATCAAACATGCACTGGATCTGACCAGGGGTAATAAAACAAAGGCAGCGTCAATATTACAGATAGATTATAAAACCCTCCTTACAAAGATAAAAGAGTATAGCGTTACCTCAGGAAACCGTTCCATAACTATGGAGAGGTTTCCACAAGTTTCCACCCCCTTCAAATAATCAACCCCTTAAAAATCAACGTGTTAACATGGCTTGAACATATGGCATTCCTTTTGCAATTTCAACCTGAAAAATCCGGTAAAACTATAAGGAGGCAGCAGGATGAGACTGATAGACAATATGAAGATAGGGACAAGGATAATTGGAACTGTATCCGTTCTCTTGCTTTTACTTGCAATATCCACCGGGTTCGGCATTATCAAGATGGGAAGCATAGGAGATGAAATACGGGGAATAGCTGAAGAAGACATCCCGCTGACCGGTGAGGTCACTGGAATTGCAAACAACCAATTGGGACAGGCAATCCGGTTTGAACGTGCGTTACGATATGGGGAGGTGCCGGCATCAAAGAAAGTTGCCCGAGCGGGTCTCAAGACCGCTGAAGATGAATTCTCAAAACTCTCCATGCTATTGGATGAAGGGGTTACAAAGGCAAAGAAAGTTGCTAAAGAGGCAGCAAAAAATGCTAAGACAGCCAAGGCCCGAATCGAATTCAGGGAAATAGATCAACAGCTGAAGAGCATCGAACAAAAACACTCCGGCTTTGAGAAGGATGTAATGGAGGCATTCCGGATGATTAACCGGGGAAACCTCCACGAGGCCGGGACTCTTGCGGAAAAGATAGAAAAAGATGAGAATACCATCAATCAAGAGATTGAAAAATTCTTAACGAAGGTTGAAAAATTCACCGGGGAATCGACACTCAGGGCTGATAATGATGAGGCGACGGCTGTAAAGGGAATGCTGATTGCCGGTATTATCTCGTTGATTTTTGGATTACTTATGGGTGTTATGGTCACTCGCAGCGTTACCGGGGTACTGGACGAGGTAAAAACGGTGGCAGATACTGTAGCAGCCGCAAGCCAGGAGATGAGCTCCGGTTCTGAAGAACTTTCACAGGGGGCTACAGAGCAGGCATCATCGATTGAGGAAGCATCCTCGTCAATGGAGCAGATGGCCTCCAATATAAGACAGAATGCCGACAACGCACAGCAGACGGAAAGGATCGCGGTTAAATCCGCCGAGGATGCCCGGGCGGGCGGAAAGGCTGTAACAGAAACCGTCAACGCCATGAAGGAGATAGCGGAAAAGATATCGATCATCGAGGAGATAGCAAGACAGACTAACCTCCTGGCACTGAATGCAGCTATTGAGGGGTGAGCACGGCAAGGGCTTTGCAGTGGTGGCCGCAGAGGTGAGAAAGCTTGCAGAGCGGAGCCAGACCGCGGCGGCGGAAATCAGTGAGTTATCCGGCACAAGTGTAGAGGTAGCTGAAAAGGCTGGAGAGATGCTTGAAAAGCTGGTGCCCGACATCCAGAAGACAGCCGAACTGGTGGAGGAGATCAGTGCGGCCAGTAACGAGCAGAATACCGGGGCCGAACAAATAAACAAGGCCATACAGCAACTGGACCAGGTGATACAGCAGAACGCCGGGGCCTCGGAGGAACTGGCCTCGACTTCCGAGGAGTTGTCCTCCCAGGCGGAACAACTCAAAGCCGCTGTAGCTTCACTCATAAAGACTGATGGTACCGATGGCTTGAAAATCAGACATAATAGAAAGCCATACCAAAAAGCTCATAAAAAAATGGTATACCATTTGCCGGGTAAAAAACCCGCGGCCCGGGTTAATGCAGAAGACGACCCTGTCGGTATTGCCCTTGACCTGGGCAGTAAGGGTAATGGAGATGGAGATGAAAGGGACAAGGAGTTTGAAAGATTTTAAAAATGTTACTGCGGGTTATCAATTTGCTTTTTAATGAAAATTAGTAGACAGGACACGCAGGATATATCTCTAAAGGAGGAAACATGAGCGTAGCTGCAATGATAGAGACCACCCAGTACCTGTCCTTTACACTGGATGACGAAGTGTTTGCCCTGGACATATCCAAGGTCCGGGAGGTCATGGACTTCACGACAGTGACAAAGGTACCCGGAACCCCGGAGTTCATGCGTGGTGTAATAAACCTCCGCGGCAGCGTGGTTCCTGTAGTAGATCTTCGACTGAAGTTTGGAATGTCGAAGGCGGAGAAGACGGTAAATACCTGCATAATCATAGCAGAGATCCCCCTCGACGGAGATACCACGGTTATTGGTGCACTGGCAGATTCGGTACAGGAGGTATTTGAGCTTAAGACCGACCAGATGGAGCCGCCTCCAAGGATAGGGAAACGTTTAGATACAGACTTCATTAAGGGTATGGGTAAATGTGATGAACAGTTCATTATTATCCTTGACATCGACAGGGTCTTTTCCTCAGGTGAACTGACCGTCGTGCATGAGTCGGGCAGAGGTATGCTGCTATGAAACATAACCTGAAGTTATATGGAGAAATTTTTCTGCTCTTTTTATGCGTTACCTTAGCATCCATGATAGAGCACAGGATGCTAAGGGTTCTTGTAAACATAGGCATATACGCTGTTTTCATTTCAATAACCTATCAGTTAATAAAGAAAAAACTGCAAAGCCTTGAGGATAACTACCTGAAAAATGAGAAGAGACACCTCTCGGAGATAGAAGAGACGGTGGGACCCATGACGGGGCTCCTTCTTGAAAGGGCAGAGCTCATGCCTGTATTGACCAACCAGCTGACAGAGGTAATACAACAGACGGAATCTGCAGCCCTGGATATTGGCGACCGGTTCATGAACATCGTTGAGAGGGCCCGAAACCAGGCAGGGAAGGCATCGGGCGCCTTCAGCAGGTTTGCAGGAGATGATGATGAAGAGAGCAAGGGTGGAGCCCTTCTCGACCTCAGCAAAAAGGCCCTCTCAGATGTGATAGAGAGCATGAAAGGCATTGCTACCGTTGTTGAAGAGACCCTTGCGGGTATGGAGTTGATTATTGAGGATACTGAGAATATAAGAAGTATAGTCTCGGAGATCGAATACATAGCGGAACAGACAAACCTCCTTGCCCTTAATGCAGCCATCGAGGCAGCAAGGGCAGGAGAGCATGGAAGGGGATTTGCCATTGTTGCAGACGAGGTAAGAAAACTCTCCGGCAGGTCAAATGCCGCAGCAGATGAGATACGAAAACTCATTACAAAGGTTGAGACGGATATGAAGGATATCTATTTAAAGACGGGAAAAAGCACCTCCGAGAGTAATGCGTTGTCTTCGGAGGCTGAAATGGTTGTGGAAGATACACTGAGAGAGATAGACGGCGTGATGAATGATGCAAAAAATCAGCTTAATGAACTCACTGTGGAAACCGAATCCCTTGCAAAGGATATAAGCAGCATTGTCATCTCCATGCAGTTTCAGGACATAACCAGGCAGCGCATAGAGCATGTGATTGAACCGCTGCTCTCGTTTAAATCAGAGCTGGAAAAAACAACTCAAAAGATCAGGACTATGAGTGAGAAGATTCATGAATCAGAAGCTGACGGCGGTGCGGCATGGCTTGAAAAGATGTATACAATGGAGTCAGAAAGAGATGTAATGAGAAACATGCTCGATAAAGTCGGTAAGGGGAGTTAAACATGGCAAAAACTCTTTTAATAGTAGATGACTCAGCTTCCATGAGACAGATCGTATCCTTTGCTTTAAAGGATGCAGGATATGAAGTGATTACCGCAATAAATGGAAGGGATGCCCTGAATAAACTGAATGGCACAAGGATTGATATGGTAATCACTGATCTTAATATGCCGGAGATGGACGGGATTGAATTCATAAAACACCTGCGTAGTAACTCCGGATACAAATTCACACCTGTGCTTATGCTGACGACGGAATCCCAGGAATCAAAGAAACAGGAAGGCAAGCAGGCAGGCGCCAGCGGCTGGATAGTAAAGCCCTTTACACCCGAACAGTTGATAACTACTACAAAAAAATTTGTGAGATAAAAATCATAACTGTGTATTCTTCCCTAAAAGGAGGGAAAAACAATGGAACTACAGGTTGAACAGTCAGGTGATATAGAAAGGTTGACTTTCTCCGGTGAACTGACCATACAGCATTCGGATAAACTGAGGGTATCCCTGATGAGGACACTGGATAATGTCAATCACGTATTTATCAATCTCGAAAATGTAACATCGGTTGACTTGTCCTGCCTGCAACTTCTCTGTTCGGCCTGTCATTCCTCACAGAAATTAAACAAACTCCTGACAATAACGGACAAACGCCCGGAGATTTTTAAAAAGGCAATTGAGGATGCCGGATATTCCCGCCATATAGTTTGTGCCTCTACTACCAACAAAAGCTGCTTATGGATAGAAAATGGCAACTGATGAGAAGGAGGTTCTTGCGATGGACAAACACAGGGAAGCCTTCAAAGATGAAGCCTACGAATTACTGTCTGAGCTTGAAACATCACTGCTTGAGCTTGAGGATGCGCCTGAGGACATCGAAATTGTCGGGCGCGTCTTTCGTGCAATGCACACGATCAAAGGCTCGGGGGCGATGTTCGGGTTTGATGACATCGCAGCATTTACACACGAAATCGAGACGGTTTTCGATCTTGTACGGAACGGAGAAATATCCGTTACAAAAGAATTGATCGACCTGACCCTCTCCGCCCGTGACCATATCCGCACAATGCTTGACGCCTCTGATGGAGGTGAGGCAACGAATGAGGTAATGGCCGGAGAGATCATGACATCCCTCAAGAAGCTGATTCCCGGCAGTGAAGAGAAAAAAGAGGAGACCGAGGGCCCGGCAGCGCCGGCAGATCTGATTGATGAGGATGATTCCAGTCCAACAGGCCTCCCGTCACCCGATACCCAGGGAGGAAACATCACCTACCGTATCAGATTCCGCCCCTCCCGGGATATTTTCAAAAAAGGCACAAATCCGGTTCTCCTGCTTGACGAGCTTCGCCGGACCGGTAAATGCAAGGTGGTGGCGCAGACAGATGCCATCCCCTTGTTGAAAGACTTTGATCCTGAGGCCTGTTACACATACTGGGATGTGATTCTGACGACCCGTCAAGGGATAAATGCCATAAAAGACATATTTATCTTTGTTGAGGACGACAGCGAGTTGAGCATCAATATCATCGACGATGGCGGAAGACTGGACAATGCAGCCGGTTATAAGAGGCTTGGAGAGATCCTGATTGAACGTGGAGATCTGATACATGAGGATCTTCAAAAAGTGCTCGGTTCCCAGAAACCCATTGGCGAAATGCTGGTTGATGCCGGAGTGATCGACACCGGAAAGGTACAATCAGCGCTTATTGAACAGGAACACGTCAGTGATGTAAGGGAGAGCCGCCGGAAGGCAGAGTCACTCTCAAGCATCAGGGTCTCCTCAGGCAAACTGGACAGTCTTGTCGACCTGGTGGGTGAGCTGGTAACGGTTCAGTCCCGCTTGAGCCGAACGGCTGCCTATCAAAATGATCCCGAGTTACTCTCTATAGCAGAGGTGGTGGAACGTTTGACATGCGAACTCCGTGACAACACGATGAGCATCCGAATGCTTCCGATCGGGACAACGTTCAGTAAATTCAGACGTCTGGTGCGTACCCTTTCCAACGAACTGGGGAAGGAGGTCGTAATGACGACCGAGGGAGCAGAGACGGAACTGGATAAGACGGTAATCGAACGGTTAAACGATCCCCTTGTGCACCTGATCAGAAACAGCATCGATCACGGGATAGAACTTCCCGGGGTACGTGAGGCTTCAGGGAAACCGGGACACGGAACGGTACATCTTTCAGCAGTACACTCCGGCGCCAATGTACTGATCAGGATAGAGGATGACGGTTCAGGGCTCGATGCCAAGGCCATAAAGGCCATGGCTTTGGAGAGGGGACTGGTCTCGCATGATCTGGAAATGACCGAAAAAGAGGTCTTTGCATTAATCTTTGTCCCGGGATTTTCCACTGTAAAAAACGTTACGGGCGTATCCGGACGCGGGGTGGGAATGGATGTTGTTAAACGGGGTATCGAAGCTCTCAGGGGCTCAATCGACATAAACAGTAAAAAGGGAGCCGGGACGACTATTACCCTCAAACTGCCGCTCACACTGGCGATCATTGACGGTCTTCTGGTAAAGGTTGCGGAAGAATTCTTCGTATTGCCCCTTTCGATTGTAGAGGGATGCGTGGAACTGTCTCGTGAGGACGTGGCAAGGGCCCACGGCCGGCATGTGGCAAATGTCCGGGGGGAACCGGTTCCATACATCTGCCTGAAAGAACACTTCATGATAAACAGCGGGACCCCGGGCATAGAACAAATAGTGATAACGGAAGTGGACGGCAGCAGGGTCGGATTTGTGGTGGATGATGTGATAGGTGAGCACCAGACCGTAATCAAGTCACTGGGCAGCTTCTACAAGGACGTGGAAGGAGTATCAGGGGCAACTATAATGGGTGACGGAAGGGTAGCCCTGATTCTGGATGCCCCAAAGCTCCTTCAGGCTGTGGAACAGGAAGAGGCAGGGATATATAGCAAAAATGCAAAACTAAACCCGTAGCAAGTATCTGAATTTCTACCTTACATCAGGAGAATATGGAATATAACGGCTATAAGGATGTATTTAAGACGACCTTGTCAACAAAGGAATTTACTCGTCTGGGCGAGTTCATCCAAACAAAATGCGGCATTAAAATGTCGGCTTCAAAGAAGACCATGCTTGAGGCCAGGCTCCGCAGAAGATTGCGCAACCTGGATATGGAGTCATTCAGCGAATACTGCAACTACCTGTTCAGCCCTCAGGGGGTTAAAAATGAACTGATCCACATGATTGATGTTGTTACTACCAATAAGACCGATTTCTTCAGGGAACCTGCTCATTTTGATTATCTGTTCCATACGGCATTGCCTGAGTTGACTGCCTCCCATGGTTCGGGCATCAGAAAAAAGCTCATACTCTGGAGTGCCGGCTGTTCCACAGGCGAGGAGCCGTATACCCTGGCAATGGTCTTGAGTGAATTTACTGAAAGTCATCCCGGAGCTGCACTTGACTACATGATCCTTGCCACCGATATTTCAACAAAAGTGCTTGAACAGGCAAAACTTGGAATTTACGAATATGACACAATAGACCCGATACCGAGGGAATTCAGGAAGAAATATCTCCTGCGAGGCAAGGACAGGGAAAAAAAACTGATAAGAATCGTACCGGAACTGAGGACGGTTATAAAATTCCGGAGATTGAATTTCATGGAAGGTGACTTTGGCATGAGAGAGCCTATGGATATCATTTTTTGTCGCAACGTTATCATTTACTTTGACAGGCCGACCCAGGAAGTACTGTTAAACCGCTTTTGCCGTCACTTAAGGCCCGGCGGCTATATCTTTATGGGACACTCCGAGACACTTCATGGTCTGAACGTCCCTTTAGTCCAGGCAGCGCCAATGGTCTACAGGAAGCCGACATGAACCCGTTAAAAACAAAACTGCCTGTTGTTTATCTTAAACCCGGCGAGATGTATACGGCAGAGAGGCCAACCATGGTGTCAACAGTACTGGGATCCTGTGTATCCGTTACCATGTTCAGCCGCCACCTCGGGGTAGGGGCTATCTGTCATGGATTTCTGCCAAAATACACGAATACGAAACACTGTGATAGTCATTACATGGAAGACTTCAAGTATGTTGACTATTCCATCATGCAAATGATTGAAGGCTTTGATAAATATGGTATTAAACGCAGTGAGATCAAGGTTAAACTATTCGGCGGTGCAGATGCTTTATTCTTACATGGAGATCAACCCGGTATCTTTAGCGTAGGAAGACAAAATATTCTGACAGCCATACAGGTCATCAAAAACGAAAGGCTCAACCTTATCATCTCCGATACCGGGGGGATGCGTGGTCGTAAACTTATATTCTATACACACACCGGCGAGGTATTTTTAAAACGTTTGAAACAAGGGAAATATCTTAAAAAACCAACCTTATTTGAGGAATCTTAAATGAAAAAGAAGATCAAGGTACTTATTGTAGACGACTCCTCTGTAGTCCGCCAGACACTGGAAGAGATACTTTCTTCAGATCCGCAGATAGAAGTAATGGACACCGCCGCAGACCCGATTATAGCTGCTGAGAAGATCAGACATGCAATTCCGGATGTTATCACCCTGGATGTGGAAATGCCACGAATGGACGGCATCAGATTTTTGCGTATAATTATGAGCCAGCATCCTATTCCCGTCGTCATGTGCTCGAGCCTCACTGAAAAGGGATCTGCAACAGCCCTGGAGGCCCTTGAATACGGAGCAGTCGAAATTATCCGGAAACCAAGAATTGGAGCAAAACGGTTTTTGGAAGAATCAAGAATCCGCATATGCGATGCAGTGAAGGCGGCATCTATCGCAAGGCCGAGGCAAATTACAAAATCCCGGAAGATTGAACCAAAGCTTACAGCCGATGCCGTTATTCCCGCGACTGCATCAAAGGCAATGACACAGACAACCGAACGGGTCGTTGTTATAGGAGCATCAACGGGCGGCACAGAGGCGCTGAGGGTTTTTCTTGAAGCCCTCCCCATTGACTCCCCGGGCATAGTAATAGTGCAGCACATGCCGGAGCATTTTACCACCGCCTTTGCCAGGCGACTTGACGGTATTTGCAGGGTGTCGGTCAAAGAGGCTGCCGATAACGACACAGCAATCAGGGGCCGGGCGCTTATTGCCCCGGGGAACCGCCATACACTGCTCAAACGCAGTGGCGCACGTTACTATGTGGAGGTTAAAGACGGGCCCTTAGTCTGCCGTCACCGCCCCTCTGTGGACGTTCTGTTTCGTTCGGCAGCCCGCTATGCAGGCAAAAATGCCGTGGGTGTTATTATGACCGGGATGGGGGACGACGGTGCACGCGGGATGACAGAGATGAAGGACTCAGGTGCATTCACAATCGCTCAGGACGAAAAAACGTCGGTGGTCTTCGGAATGCCCAATGAGGCCATCAAAAGGGGTGGTGTGGATATTGTCCTTCCCCTTGAACAGATCGCAAAGGAGGTAATCAGTATCTGCAGATAACCATACTTTACTCCCCCTTTCCGATAGCCCACGGTTTTGTTCAGGCAGCTTTTGTTTTTTAGTTTTTGCCGGGTTGAAAGTATTTGACAATGTCAGCTATACTATCCTTGTCTACTTCCACAAGAGAGCTGAAAGACTGAAATGGAAAGAATTTGCCGTTTAACCCTGCTTTAACATTAACCTGATTCTGAAAGGAGAGCAATAAAGTTATGAAGATCATTCTTAGAGAAAATGTTGAAACCCTCGGGAACATGGGGGATATTGTAATGGTTAAAAAGGGCTTTGCCAGGAATTATCTCTTGCCGAGAAACCTCGCTGTTGAGGCCAACCCAAGAAACATAAACGAATTTGAACACCACAAGAGGATAATCCAGGAAAAGGTAAGCAAGGTCAGGAATGCTGCACAGATACTTGCAGAGAAGATCGTCTCAAAACCTGTTATAATAAAGGCAAAGGCTGGAGAAGAAGACAGACTCTTCGGGTCTGTAACAAATATTGACATACAGAAGGCCTTGAAAAAGTCCGGGTTCGATATAGAAAAGAGAAAGATTATACTCGATGAGCCGATAAAACGCCTTGGTGAATATACCGTCAAGGTAAAGTTCCACCATGAGATTACTGTAAACCTTACCGTACAGGTAAGCAGGGAGGAAAACGCTTAACCTGATTGATGATACTTTTAACCACGGGGAATACAGAAAAAGAGATAATCGAGAGGGATACGTTAATCAGTTAATACCAGCAATTCACGGTGAACTTATAACGCATCGATAAGTTAATACGGATTAACGATTAACGAAATCTGTGCATTAGTGGTTTATACTCACAAATACCCCGGATAAAACTATTCACATCCGTTAAAGTAAAAGTACAACAGCCATGGCAACAATCGATGAAGCACTTGATAAATTACCTCCCCAAAACCTCGAGGCAGAGCAATCCATACTTGGTGCAATCCTCCTTGATAATGAGGCCTTACTAAAATCCCTTGAGGTCATGACTGCCGATGATTTCTACAGAAACACTCATCGCATGATCTTTAATGCCATGCTTGAACTCTTTGAAAAAAACGAACCCATCGACCTTATCACCCTTACAGACCATC
>QIJG01000227.1 GCA_003232715.1 Nitrospirota bacterium | reverse complement strand
AGAAAGAGGCCCAGATAATATCCCAGGCAGGCAGTCCCGGTGCCGTTACCATTGCAACCAACATGGCCGGCAGGGGAACGGATATAGTACTCGGGGGCAACTCGGAAGGCATAGTGGTGGAGCTCTTAGGGAACAAAAAAGACCTCAAAGAAAAGGACAGGGAAGAGGTATTAAAGCGTGCTGCAGTTATCTGCCGGGAGAACCGTGACAAGGTTGTGCAGGCCGGAGGATTACATATTCTGGGCACGGAGAGACATGAGGCAAGGAGGATCGATAATCAGCTCAGGGGACGTTCAGGCCGTCAGGGAGACTCCGGTTCTTCAAGGTTCTACCTCTCTCTTGAAGACGACCTTATGCGTATATTTGCTTCAGACAGGATTTCAGGGTTAATGAACCGGCTCGGGATGGATGAGAGCATACCGATTGAGAACAGGGTTGTCTCCAAGGCAATTGAGAATGCACAGAGACGTGTGGAGGCCCATAACTTTGACATAAGAAAGCATCTCATTGAATATGATGATGTGATGAATAAACAGAGGATAGAGATCTACGCCTTCAGAAGAGAGATCCTGGAGGCGGAATCTCTCAAAGACAAGATAGAAGAGTTAATTGAGGAAATAGTTGATTCCCTTCTGGTCATGTACTGTCCTGAAGACCGTCACTCCGAATACTGGGATATTAAGGAACTGAACAATTCTATATACGGCATATTTGGTCTTAAGTCTGAAAAGGTGTCTGAGATATCGGGTATTGAGGCAGTGAGAGAGGTGCTTGTTGGAGAAGTAAAGGAATACTACGAAAACAAGGAGCAGGAGATAGGCAATGATTTGATGCGGTATCTGGAGAAGATCATAACGCTTCAGGTGGTGGATAATCAGTGGAAGGACCATCTCCTGGCCATGGACTATCTCAAGGAGGGTATCGGACTAAGGGGCTACGGACAGAAGGACCCCCTTGTTGAATATAAGCGCGAGGGCTTTGATATGTTTTCAGAGATGACTGAACGTATAAGGACGGAGGTCCTGACAAGACTTTACAGGGTACAGGTGAGATCGGAAGAAGAGGCATCAAAAGTCTCGCAGCAACACCAGTTAAGTCTTGTGTACAACCGTGGCAATGATGGTCAGGTACAGCGGCCTGTAAAGAGATCGAAGAAGGTTGGTCGTAACGAACCATGTCCCTGCGGCAGTGGAAAGAAATATAAAAAATGCTGTGGAGTAAATGCCTAAAATACTCGTTATAGCTCCCCCCTCCAAGGATCCAACCCCTATACTGCATAATTGTGGCTTTAATGATTTGACCCTGAAAAAGGAACTTCCGGTAAAACAGGACAGCCCTGACTTTCCCCCGGATATTATTATCCTTAACGAAGGTCTCACAACCAGAAAGGGTCTTCAGCAGTTGGATAAGGCATTCCCCTCAGTACCCAAGGTTGTCCTGTCGGCTAAAAAAAACAAAAGGCTTTCCTTCATTAAGGAAAGACCCCTCTCCGATTTATTAATAAATCCTGAATGTAAAGAGCTTATAGAGTCAATAAAAAGGCTGGAATATGAGAGAAGGTTGATTACAGAGAACCTGTCTCTGAAAAAGGAAGGCGCTACCCTTTGCAGACTGACTGATCTTTTTGATGAGATCAGCCATATACTGAAGGGGTCGGATGAACTGGATGCTCTCCTTTCAAAGATAATGAACAGGATAAAATCTGAGGTAGGGGCAAGGGGCTGGGCAATACTGTTAAGGGACGACAAGAGGGATGAGTTATACGTTATGCAGGCCTCTGCTAAAAAGGCCAAACGATCGAGAAATTGCAGACTGAAGGTCGGTGAGGGTATTGCGGGCTGGGTTTTTGAAAAAGGAAAGCCTGTGATTGTTAATGATGTTACTGAGGACAAGCGGTTTCTTTCAGGGATTGACGGATATCCCGGAGTTAATACAAGGTCCGTCATGACTGTTCCTATCGAAGATAAGGAAGGGGGCCTTGGCGTGATTGAGATGATTAACAATAGGAACTCCGGGGGGTTTAGCGATGATGACATCAGACTTGTGACAAGGCTTTCCGGTCTTGTTGCAACAGCAATTAATCTGATAACCATTCATCAAAAGATGGCAGAGCTTGCCATAACCGATGACCTTACAAAGTTGTTTAATTCAAGGTATCTTCAGAGAACCCTTGATATGGAGATTGAAAGGTGTAAACGTTATAAAACCTCTATCTCCCTTATTTTTATGGACATTGACTATTTCAAACATATCAATGACAGGCACGGTCATCTTGTGGGTAGCAAGGTCCTTGTTGAGGTTGGACAGTTCCTGCTGAAAAAGCTCCGCTCAGTTGATATTGTAGCCCGCTACGGAGGCGATGAGTTTGTGATAGTCCTGCCGCAGACATTTCCCAAATATGCAGCCCAGATAGCTGAAAGGCTCAGAAAGACGATTGCAGCTACAGTCTTTTTGAAGAAAGAGGGATACAGTATCAGGCTGACTGCAAGTTTTGGTGTTGCTTCATATCCGGAAAGTGCAAATTCAAAGGAAGACCTTATGCGGCTTGCTGATGAGGCTATGTATAAGGTAAAGTACCAGACAAGAAATGGTGTTTATGCTATAATCTAAATAAAATATTCAGGAATGCTTCTCGTGGGTACAGACAAACACGGATTATCAATATCAGCATTGTCGTGCAATGGTAAATAATGGCACTTTTTAATTACGCTACAAAAGAGATTACCCTGAAGGTTGTCTATTACGGGCCGGGGCTTAGTGGCAAGACCACGAACCTCCAGCACCTGCATTCCGTGCTGAGCCCTGAGAGAAGGGGCAAGCTCCTCTCACTTGCTACCGAGGCGGACAGGACCCTGTTTTTTGATTTTATGCCGGTAGAGCTGGGTAAAATAAAGGACTTCTCAATAAGGTTTCAGCTCTATACCGTTCCCGGTCAGGTGAGGTACAACGCAACAAGAAAACTTGTACTGAAAGGGGCTGACGGCGTGGTTTTAGTTGCAGATTCTCAAAGAATGATGAGGGAACAGAACAGTGAGAGTCTTGCAAATATGAGAGAGAATATGCTGGCCAACAACCTTGACCCTGCGGATACCCCTGTTGTCTTTCAGTACAATAAAAGGGACCTTGATGATATCATGTCGGTGGATGACATGAACAGGGAACTCAACCCGAATGACTTCCCTTATTTTGAGGCTGTTGCAATCGATGGTCAGGGGGTAAGGGAGACATTTGATACTGCAACAAAGCTCATACTCAAGTATATCTCCAGAAAACACAGGATTGATGTAAAGCTGACAGAGAAGGTTGAAAAACCCTTACCGGCACCCCCTGTGGCTAAGCCTGTAGTTGACCCGCTACTTGAACCCATACTTGAACCCATACTTGAACCTGAACCTGTATTTGAACAGCCGGCCTATAATCCTGCTCCAAGGCCCGCACCTGCAGAGCCCAGGGGACCCGACATAACGCCCTTCCTGAAAGATATCACTTCCACCCTGGGTGAACTCAGGGAGCAGATTGAGCGGGTGGAGAAGTCCGTGGATAACCGGGATGCACACAAGGAAAAAGTCAGGTATGATCTTGCCGTGCAGAAGTTTGATAAAGCAATGTCTGATATCCGAAGCAAACAGGAGAAGCTGATGTCAATGCTTCAGGATATAAAGACATCAATTGATAATGCAAAGACAAAAAAGCGCTGGTTCTTCTTCGGTTAAAGTCTCTCCAGTGTTGAGAGCAATGCCTCAGCCTTATTCAGGCTCTCGTAGTATTCCCTTTCCGGTACCGAATCCGCCACTATCCCTGCTCCGGCCTGGACATAGGCCCTTCCGTTTTTTATCACAAATGTCCTGATAATAATATTCAGGTCCATATCACCGCTGAAACCAATGTAGCCAATGGAACCGGTATAGGGTCCCCTGACAACGGGTTCGAGTTCATCTATAATCTCCATGCACCTTACCTTCGGCACCCCTGTGATTGTGCCCCCCGGGAATGTGGCCCTTAAGAGGCTGAAGGCATCCCTTTCTGCCGAGAGGATGCCTTTTACATTGGATACGATATGGATTACGTGCGAATAATCCTCTGTTATCATCAATTCATCAACCCTGACAGTGCCGTAGCTGCAGACCCTGCCGAGGTCGTTTCTTTCGAGGTCAATGAGCATTATATGTTCCGCCCGTTCTTTTTCATCAAGCAGGAGGTCAGCCCTCAGTCTCTCGTCCTCTGCTGCAGTAGTGCCCCTTGGTCTTGTGCCGGCAATAGGTCTTGTTTCGGCAATACCGTCTTTGAGCCTGACTAATCTCTCAGGGGAAGAGCTGACGATCTGGTACTCTCCGAAATCCACAAATGCAGAGAAAGGCGAGGGGTTTATCTGTCTCAAAATCGAATAAAGTGTCCACGGGGATGCCTTTATCTCAGCAGAGAGTCTCTGAGAAAGGTTTGCCTGAAAAATATCACCTGCATGGATGTATTCCTTTGCCCTGACCACCATATCCATGTAATCCTTCTTTGTCGTCTCATATACAATATCCGCCCGTCCATGTCTTGCAGGAATTACTGCATCCGGGATATCGTCCCCGGCACGGTTATATTCCTCAGTCATGCGGCTCAGAAACTCACCGGTCTCATCATACATTCCCGGGTAGGGGAGATCGGAATGCCGGATCTCCACTTCTCCATTTCTCCACTTCTCCATTGTCCCAAGCCCTGCCCGTCTTGCACCGGGACAGACAATGGCATAAGCCTTTCTCTCGGTGTGGTCGAATGCAAACAAACGGTCAACGAGAAAGAAGTGGGCATCAGGTATCTGCAGTTCATCTCCTGCCGTACTTGGTAATCTTTCAAAGTAGTGTACAAAGTCATAGCTGAGCAGGCCTATTGCTCCGCCCTGAAAGGGCGGCAAGTGGGGATCCTTTTTCTGTTGGTACGAAAGAAGAAGCTCTCTCACTCTTCCAAGCGGCCTTCTGTCGTCTGTTTTCAGGTCCTTATAACCCGCATCCCGCAAGATCTCCACAACCGAGTCCTTCACCTTGAATTCGAGATAGGGATCAATGGCAATAAAGGAGTATCTCCCGGTCTTCTCAGACCCTTTGATGCTCTCAAGCAGTACTGTTTTGGCTGTCCTGAACCGTTCATAGACAGACGCAGGTGGCTTATAGGGCAATTCGACATAGAGGGGGGAGAGTGACACCTGTCCTGAGGATGACGGATACGTCTTCTTTGTCTGTTGTATTTTAATAGTCATTACTCATTAGTTCCCGGTTATCGAAAACCAAAGCCCCGTCAGGAAGAAAGAATCTCCAGGCGTATGAGTTCAATGGCCTTCTGAGGGTCCTTCTGTGAGGGCACGGCCCTCCCGACCACGAGATAGTCTGCACCCCGTTACGGAGAGTTTCTTTTGGTGTCATGGTTTGCTTCCGGTCATCCGGGGGTGACCATGAGGGTCTTATGGCGGGGGTGACAATAAGAAAACCCTTCCCTATCAAGGGCATGTCCGGGGTCATTGACGTCAAGTGCAGGTATCAGTCTTTCCTCATCCGGCAAATCTCCTCCTCGGGGTATAGTGGCTGCTATATCCTGGGTAGCGTAATCCCCTTCTGGGCCTGGTATTTACCTGTTTTGTCTTTATAAGATATCTCACAGGGTTCTGCAGCGCCGAGGAATATCAATTGCGCTATCCCTTCGTTTGCGTATATTTTTGCCGGTAGGGGTGTTGTATTGGATATCTCAATGGTGACGTGCCCTTCCCACTCCGGCTCAAGAGGGGTTACATTCACCACTATGCCGCATCGCGCATAAGTGGATTTTCCGAGGCAGATGACAAGTACATCCCTGGGAATTCTGAAGTATTCCACAGACCTGCAAAGCACAAAGGAGTTTGGAGGAATAATGCACTCTGCTCCCGTGTAGTCAATAAAGGTCTCCGGGTCAAAGGACTTGGGGTCAATAACCGTGGTGTTTATGTTTGTGAATATCTTGAACTCGTCGGATATGCGCATATCGTATCCATAGGAGCTTATGCCGAAAGAGACAACCCCTTCACCCGCCTGGCTCTTATTCAAGGGTTCTATCATCCCCTGACTTGCCATATTCTTTATCCATTTGTCATTTTTTACCATGTAAAACCTCCGTCGATTGGTCTAATAACCGGGCTATCAGGTTATAATGTAACTGCCGGTAAAAAAGCTTAACATAAAAAGGGAATTCTTAACAATGCTGCTGACGTCACCCAAAACAGAGATAGAGGTATTTCCGGAAGTTAACGGATTTTCTAACGGTAATCCAGGGACATACATCTCCGGAAACCTGTGAAAAAATCCATACTCAGGAATATATCACCTACGGTTATAGCGCTTGGGGCCGTCAGTTTTCTGACCGACCTGTCGAGTGAGATGATCTATCCGCTCCTGCCCCTGTTTCTCACTACGGTTCTTGGTGCCGGGGCCTTTGTCATCGGACTTATCGAGGGGATTGCAGAGATGACTGCCTCGGTTTTCAAGATTATCTCCGGCTACCTCACCGACAGGTCCGGCAGGAGGAGGCCCTATGTGGTATGGGGCTACACATTGTCATCCATGGCAAGACCTGTAATCGGGCTTGTCAGGCTATGGCCGCTGGTGCTTGTCATCAGGTTTGTCGACAGGATCGGGAAAGGGGTCAGGACATCTCCGAGGGATGCATTGATTGCAGATGTCACTGATTTGAGGTTCAGAGGCTGGGCATACGGGTTTCACAGGGCCATGGATCACGCCGGAGCAATTGCAGGGCCCCTTGTTGCAGTCCTTCTGCTCAAAGGGTTTGACGTCTCCTTAAGGACTGTTTTCCTCCTGTCCGCCCTGCCCGCCGCAGTAGTTGTCCTGGTCGTCATGATTTTTGTAAAGGAGAGGAAACCTGTAAGGGCCAAGAGAGATGATGCAGCTTCAGAGAGCGGAGAAAAGGAGAGTTCAACCCCTCAGACCCCGGACCGCGGCACAGAGCAGGGCAGTCTGAAGGATTTCAGATTGTTTATGTTTGCCGTTGTTATCTTTACCCTTGGAAATTCAACAGATGCCTTTCTCCTGCTGAGGCTTAACCATGCAGGTGTCGACGAGACAGGAGTTGCGTTGTTATGGTCAGGGTTTCATGTCGTAAAGATGTTTTCAACGCTCCTGGGAGGGAGGATATCAGACAGGGTTGGGCGGAAACCGATGGTCATAACCGGGTGGATCTACTATGCCGCCATCTATCTGCTGTTTGCTTTCCTTGAAACAAGGGGGATGCTCATCACGACATTCCTGCTGTATGGTCTTTATTTTGGTCTGACAGAGCCCGTTGAGAGGGCATGGGTCGCCTCCCTTGTGCCGCAGAGGTTGAGGGGGAGGGCATTCGGTTACTATAACGGTGCCGTTGGCATTGCCTCCCTGCCTGCAAGCCTTATATTCGGCCTTATCTGGCAGAAGTGGGGTTATGAATACGCCTTTGTTACAGGCGGGTTGTTTGCCCTCCTTGGGTGTGTATTGATTTCAGGGGTTAAGGAGGAGAGGAGGGCTGGAGTTTGATGTTGTTGATTTTTGTGTATAAATGTCATGCGGAATGCTGAATCGAGTTCAGCATGACAGCAAGGAACTATATAACAGGATTAAGAGGAGGTAATCATGTTGACAGGGGCTGCAAGGGAGATTTTCCGTACTAATCTTGGTGTAAAAAAGACCGAGCGTGTGCTTGTCTTTACCGACAGGCCCACCAGGAAAGACGTGGTGTCGGATGAGGACCTGCAGAGGTGGTTGAGGTTAAAGGATATTGCAATGCTGTTGGTGGAGACAGGAAGGGGGTTTGCCCGTGAGGTCATCTTCTACTGCTATCCCTCACGGGGTGGACACGGTGTTGAGCCGCCTGAGGGCCTGTGGAAGGCGGCGTTTGGTGAGAAGGCCGTGGGGTCTCTAAAGGAGAAAAAGCTCCTCAGGTCCATAATTCAAAAAAAGGCCTCACCCGGAAAGATAGAGGAGGCCGAAGAGATAATCAGGAGATACAGTGCGCAGGCAGTGGATGTAGTGATTGCACTGTCAAACTACTCCACAAGCCATACAAGGTTCAGGGACCTCCTTACCCGTGTATGCAGTGCAAGATATGCCAGTATGCCTCTGTTTGATGTCCGGATGTTTGAGGGGGCAATGGCTGTGGACTGGAAGGCCCTCCGGAAGAGGACAAAGTCCATGGCACGGTTGGTCGACAGGGCTGTAGAGGTATTTATCAGCACTCCCAACGGAACAGAGATGAGTCTCTCCAAAAAAGGGCGAAGGGCCCATGCTGATACAGGGGATTTGAAAAGGCCCGGTTCTTTCGGAAACCTGCCCGCCGGAGAGGTCTACTTTGCCCCCCTGGAGGGCACGGCAGAGGGAACGCTCGTCCTTGAATGGGCCCCAACGAGGAGGCTTTCCTCCCCGGTCAGCTTCAGGGTAAGAGGCGGGTGTGTTGAAGAGGTTGAGGGAAGAGATGATTTTGTATTTACACTGAGAGAGAGGCTTGCAGAGAGGAGGGAGAATGCAAACATTGCCGAGATCGGGATAGGAACCAATGACAGGGCTGTGAGGCCGGACAACATCCTTGAATCAGAGAAGATCCTTGGCACCATACATGTTGCACTCGGGGATAACAGCTCCTTTGGCGGCAAGGTAAAAACACCGTTTCATCAGGATTTTGTCTTCTTCCGGCCGACAGTAGTACTGAAATTCAGGGACTCATCAGAAGAGACACTTATGAAGGACGGAAAGCTCTCCCATGCCTTCTAAGCAGATAACAGGCGGTCTGAAAAAAGGTTACCTTTGAAAGAAAGAGGAGGAAACGATGGAATACAGAGTTGGAAGTATCGGCAGGGTAATAGTTGTACGTTTTACTGACGGAGAAGACCTCCTTAACGGCCCAGTTTTCCAGATTGTGGGAGGGCTTAAGAAAGGCGGCTTTGTTGTTGGTCCTGAAGAGGAGAAGATGCCGCCAAAACCTGTATGGAGAGAACTTACGGAAAGCCATGAGGCCTTTGGATTTGGAACTATCTTTTGGGATGAAGAAAAACCCGGAATACACTTCCATGGGGCTTATAGCAAAAAAGATACGGTCAAATCCGGTTGTCTCAGGAGAGACTCGGAGGTATTTCTTATCCTTGAGGTCGTTATATTTGAACTGAAGGGAATCGATGCCAGGAGGATACCGGATGCGGAAACAGGGCTTTCATTGCTCGGTTTTGTCAGTTAAGGTATCAAATGGTGTCTCTGAAGTTTCTTCGGCACATACCATTTTGGAAGGTTATAGGTTATACCTATGGGTGAAGGTTTTATCCCCTTGAACCTCTTATGTACTATCGGGAGTGCGTCGGGCACGTAGAGAAAGATATAAGGAACTTCTTCTGCAAGTATCTCCTGTATCCTGTAGTAGGCCCTCTTCCTCTTTTCAATATCAAAAGTCTTCCTCCCTTCCTCCAACAGCCTGTCCACCTCTTTGTTTTTATAAGATACAAAATTAAACTCCTTCTCGCCCGTCTTGCTTGAATGCCAGATATCATACTGGTCGGGGTCAAGGCCTATCGACCAGCCGAGGATAACCGCCTCAAAACTCCTCTTGTCAATAAACTCATTAATCAATGTACTCCACT
>QIJG01000214.1 GCA_003232715.1 Nitrospirota bacterium | reverse complement strand
GCTCATTCTCTGCCTCCGGGAGGTCAAAAGGGGACCTGTTTGTCTCTGCAACCGCAGCAACAACAAACACAAAGAATCCGAGTATCTGGGGAATTGCAAACATACCGGTGGGGTAGTCGGCCTGAGCGCGAACAATATCCGTAAGGTTCAGTGAACCTGCCATCATTATTACACCCACAAGGCTAAGCCCCATTGCCACCTCATAACTGATAACCTGAGCAGCGGACCTGAGACTGCCAAGAAAGGAGTATTTTGAAGAAGATGCCCATCCGGCAAGGATTATTCCATATGTGCCCACCGATGAAACGGCAAGTATAAATAAGAGCCCGATGTTTATATTGGCAATAACAAAACCATCAAAAAAGGGTATTACTGCAAGTGATGACAGTGCGGCTGTCAGTGATATTATGGGAGCCAGATAAAAGACCGGCTTGTCCGCATTTGTGGGGACGATATCCTCCTTGAAGAAGAGTTTGACCATATCCGCAACCGGCTGCAACAGCCCGTGCGGCCCCACTTCCATCGGCCCCATCCGTACCTGCATATGTCCAATCACCTTACGCTCAAAATAGGTTGCATATGCAACGTGAAACATGGCCACAGCAATGACAATAGCGATCTTGAGGACAATACCCCCTATATTCAGAACGAGATCAAAGCTCCCCGGCTGCATCAAAGACTCAAGGACACTCATACCCGCACCTTCTCCACCCTCACAGTATTATCCTTGATGTATAGAGACCCGATAACGGAATCTATCCCGAAACCAATCAACCCCATAGCACCGGCCCCCTCAAAGGTATTGGAAAGGAACACCTGACTATCGGATACGTCTTCATTTAATTTCACCTTCAGCTCAAGCACCCCCCGTTCATTGCTTATCCTTGCCTTCTCCCCCTCTGCAAGTCCAAGCCTCTCTGACAGCAAGGGGTTTATCATTAAATAAGGCTCCGGATAAATACTGAGCAGGGCCTTGGACCTCCTGCTGAATGTACCCGAGTGATATAATGATCTCTCTATCATTAAATAAGGCTTTTTGGAACCCCGGATACGGGGCAGCCCATCAAGTCCCTCAACTGAAAAATCACCTTCCATGCCCCTTAAGGGTTTACCGCAATAGGGCCAAACGGCCTTCCCTTCTGCAATATCCTCGTAACCGAGCCCGGTGTGCAGGGCTGAGACATGAGTTATCTCCTCCCACACATCCTCCACCCTGAGGTATTGCTTCGTCATTCCGAATCTCTCTGCAATATCTGCAATGATCTTCCAGTCATCTCTGCCATAGGATGCCATCCTGCCTCTCCTGGCCTTCCTGACCCTCTGCACCCGCCTTTCAAGGTTTGTAAATGTCCCCTCCTTTTCAGGCCAGGCCGTTGCCGGCAAAACCACATCCGCAATCCCTGAAGTCTCCGTAAGATGAACATCCTGAACCACAAGCAGGTCCAGATTTCCGAGGGCCTTTTTCACCTTTGCACTGTCGGGAATATTAAAGAGGGGGTTCTCACCCATAACATAGAGTGCTTTCAGCCCCCCCGTTTCAGCCTCATTTATCATTTCAAAAAGGGTCAATCCCTTATCTTGCGGTGCTTTCAGACCAAGAGCACCCTCTATCTGATGCCTGAACATCTCAAGCTCAACCGGTCTTCCACCGGGCAGGAAGTCCGGCAGACACCCCATATCCATCACGCCCTGATAATTCGGCCTTTCGGAAAGGAGGAAAATCCTCGCGAGGTTTTTGGATGCCCTTTCCCTCTGTATGATATCAGGACCTATAACTACAACAGGAGTTGCCATCCCTGCAAGGTCATCAGATGCCCTCACAATATCCTCAGATGATATCCCCGTCATGCCCAGGTCCTCATCTGAAGGTATTTTGAGGCTCCTGAGTTTGGCCTCTACTGTCGTGTTCTCACCACTGAGAGCCTTGCCTTTCAGGAGTCTGCCTACAATGGCTGAGAGTATAATCTCTTCTGAATATGGCGTGGGCATCAATTCATAAGCTACAAACCTTTTCAGTCCTCCAGGGGCACCAAGGGCTATAATTTTCCCGCCACCTCTACAGGAAGCCCTTATCTGAAGCCCGAGTATCGGATTTATCGCTGTCGGGTCGCCACCAACAACAAAGACACCATCTGAATTGGCTATGCCGGAGATAAGGTTTGCCGTAATTCCCTGCCCGAATATCCTTTCAAGATAGGCCTCTGCCGGTGCATAATAATTCCTCGCAGAGGAGTCAATGTTGTTTGAACCAAGAACAAACCTTATAAATTTCTGTAACATGTAATTGTCTTCATTTGTACATCTTCCTGAAGCAACGGCACCAATTGCCTTTCCGCCAAACGCATCCTTTATCTCTTTAAGACTCTCTGTTATAAAGGTGATCGCCTCTTCCCAACTTACCGGCTTCAGGTCTCCGTCCACCTTCATAAGGGGGGTTGTAAGCTGCTCCTCACTCTCAACATTTTCATAACCGAATCGACCCCTTACACACAAAAGGCCTTTATTGAACCCGACCCCCGCCCTTGGTATGGCCCTTATTATAGAGTTTTCCCTCATTTGCAGAACCATGGAGCAACCCACACCGCAGAAACCACATACGGTCTCTATCTCCTTCTCAACAAACCAGGGTCTGTAACTATGCCTGTGAAGTCTTGACATGATCGCACCGACAGGACATACCGTGAGACAGTTGCCACAATATTCACAGTTGTATTTACCACCGGAGAAGGGCTCTACAAATGAATGGCTGCCCCTTCCTGTTACTGATATGGCATACGCACCCTGAGGACCGTCGCACATCCTTACACATCTCGTACAGAGCACACACCTCTCCATATTCCTCACAATAATAGGATCATCGAAACTCTCGGGATGCCGTCTCTTGCCTTCGGCAAAACGACCTGCCTCAGGCCCGTAGAGTGCAACAAGGTCCTGCAGGTCACACTCCCCTGCCTTGTCGCAAAAGGGACAGTCAAGTGGGTGGTTGATGAGCAGAAATTCGAGTATTGAACGCCTTGCAGCCTTGATCTGATCAGTCTCCGTCCTGACCACCATCCCGTCTGCTGTCATGATGGTGCAAGAAGTCTGCAACCTGGGAAGCTTCTCCACCTCTACAAGGCAGAGCCTGCAACCGCCAAAGGGCGTCAGTCCCTCAAAATAACAGAGCGTAGGGATGATGACCCCTGCCTGTTTTGCCGCCTCAAGGACAGTCACAGGGTTTTCAAGCTCAACCTCTCTTCCGTCTATGGTTACCTTAATCATCTTTCTTTTATTCCGGTTACAGGTTACAGGTATGAGCTTCAGCTTTTAAGCCCATACCCCCGATTATTCAGCACCCTTATAAGTCTTTACTTACCATACATTTTTTGTTCGTGATATGATACCTGAACTCATCAGAGAAATTCTTTATAAAACCAAGCACAACACCTGCAGCGCCATCACCAAGAGGACAGAAGGTCTTTCCGATAATGCTGAGGGAGATATCCTGCAGCAGTTCTATATCATTATCACGACCAAATCCACCTTCAATCCTTTTAAGGATATTCCTCATCCATCCGGTGCCTTCACGGCAGGGTGTACATTTACCACACGATTCATGTTCAAAAAAACTCATCGCACGCCAGCAGACCTTAACCATACATACCGTGTCATCAAAGACCATTACCGCCCCTGAACCAAGCATACTGCCACGCTTTGGAAGATTGACAAAATCCATGGGGCAATCAACCCCATCGGGCGGCAGCACCGGGGCAGAGATACCGCCGGGAATCACAGCCTTCAGCTTACGGCCACCCCGGACACCACCTGCATGGTCATATATAATCTCTTTGAGGGTAATTCCCATCGGCAGTTCATAAACACCCGGGGTTTCAACACAACAGCTTACAGAAAAGAGTTTTGGCCCCGGACACTCAGGGTTTCCTATTGCAGAATATTTTTCAGCACCTATGGCAACAATTAAGGGAATGTTCGCCAGGGTCTCCACATTATTAACCACTGTAGGCATCCCCCAGGCACCGACATTAACAGGGAAAGGAGGCTTGATCCTCGGCTGCCCCCTCCAGCCCTCTATTGACTCGATCAGGGCAGTCTCCTCTCCGCAGATATAGGCACCGGCACCCTGATGAACGCTAAGGTGAAATCCGGAACCCTTCCCGGCTATATTATCTCCAAGATATCCCTTTGCGTATGCCTCTTCAATGGCCTTCTCAAGGACAACCCTTGCATAAGGGTACTCACCCCTGAGGTATATGTACCCCCTATCTGACTTAAGGGCATGGGCAGATATTGCCATCCCTTCGATAAGGAGGTGTGGATTCTTCTCAAGTATGGGCCTGTCCTTAAATGTCCCGGGCTCACCTTCATCAGCATTACAGATAAGATATTTCGGAAATTTTACGTCTCTGGAGGCAAAATCCCACTTCATACCTGTAGGAAAACCTGCCCCTCCCCTGCCCCTCAGCCCTGCTGCCTTGACTTGTGCAATAATATCCGAAGGCTCCAGCTGAAGGGCCTTGTTCAGGGACTTATAACCACCAACCCTCTGGTATTCCTCAAGGCTGGCCGAATCCGGATTTTCGATGTTTTTTAATAGAAATTTTTCCATAACCTTGATTGAATTCAGCTACGAATGGACACGAATTCACACTAATTGCTTGCCAAACAAAATACTTGCTACAAATTTCCCGTAACCAGAGATTTCAAGTTTTATTTATACTCCTCTATTATCTCCACTATATTGTCCTCGGTAAGGTCAGAGTGAAAGTCCGTATCCACAAGCATTGCTGGTGCCCTGTCACAGGCTCCTATACACTCCATTATCACCAGTGAAAACCTTCCGTCCCCGGTTGTGCCGCCGGGCTCAACTCCATATTTACCCTTCAGGAAGTCCACAAGACTTTCCGCTCCCATAATCATGCAGGCCACATTGGTGCATAACTGTATAAGATGACGCCCCATGGGCCGGTGTTTATACATGGAATAAAAGGTTGCCACACCCTTTACAGTGGCCTGCGGCAGGTTCAGGGCATTGGAGACTGTATTGAGGGCCTCCTGGCTCAGCCAGCCTGCATCTTTCTGGGCAACATAGAGTGCATGGAGCAGGGCACCCCTCCGGTCGGGGTACTTCTCTGATAAAGCCCTTATCTCTTCAAAAATATCCATAATATATTAATTTTCTTGACTTTCAGCTTTTTTATTGTCACCTGTCGCACTCACCAAGCACTATATCGATTGTACCGATATTGGCTACAACATCAGCCACCATCCCTCCCTCGCAGAGCCTCGGCAGTAGCGAGACATGGACAAAAGAAGGGGCTCGTACCCTCATCCTGTATGGCTTTCCTGTACCATCACTTACAATGTAGTAACCAAGTTCACCCTTTGGAACCTCGGTAGCAACATATATCTCCCCTTCCGGGGCAGCCATCGGCCCCTTTGTTATCAGTACAAAGTGGTGGATCAATGATTCCATATCCGCCAGGACCCTCTCTTTTGGCGGCAAGGTGAATTTAGGTGCGTCAGGTGTCATTACAGGGCCACGTGGCAATCTCTCAATGCACTGCTTGATTATCCTTATGGACTGTCTCAGTTCCTCCATCCTGCAGCGGTATCTATCGTATACATCTCCGTTCTTGCCTACCGGAACATCAAAGTCCACCTTGTCATAGGCATCATAGGGAAAACGTTTTCTTATATCATAATCAACGCCGGATCCCCTGAGTACCGGCCCGCTGAGACCCCAGTTTATCGCCTCCTCTGCCGAGATCACACCTATCCCCTTTGTCCTTCCAAGCCAGATACGGTTCTGATCAATAAGTGTCTCATACTCTTCAATCCTTTCTGGAAATTCCTCGGTAAATTTATACAGGCCGTCAACGAACTCCTGGGAGACATCGTTTCTGACCCCTCCGATCCTCGGATAACTCACAGTCATCCTTGCACCGCATAGCATCTCAAAAAGGTCAAGTAACCACTCCCTCTCCCTGAAAGAGTATAAAAATACGGTCATTGCACCAAGGTCAAGGGCATGGGTGGCAACCCAGATGATATGGCTGCTGATACGGGTCATCTCGCAGACTATCGTCCTGATAAACTTTGCCCTGTCAGGGGCCTCGATCCCGAAAAGCCTTTCCACGGCAAGACAGTATCCAACATTGTTGGACATTGAAGATATGTAATCAAGCCTGTCTGATAATGGCAATGCCTGCAGGTAGGTCATCCCCTCGGCAAGTTTTTCAACCCCACGGTGAAGATAACCCACATGGGGAGTGCATTTAACAACGGTCTCTCCATCGAGTTCAAGGACGAGTCTGAGAACCCCGTGAGTGGATGGGTGCTGGGGGCCCATACTGACGGTAAGTTCTTTAGTCTGAAGCGGCTGCTCTATCCCTGCCACGAAAACCCCTTAAACTTCTGCGCCTTGTCAAGAACCTCCTGAAAGCCCTGCCACTGCGTCTCAGGTCCCCTTTCAGGATAGTCCTTTCTGAGAGGATGGCCCTCCCAGTCCTCAGGCATCAAAACCCTGCTGAGATCAGGATGACCGGTAAATCTTATGCCGTACATATCGTAACACTCTCTCTCATGCCAGTTGGCACCAATCCAGACAGGCACCACACTGTCAATAGAAGCCTCATCTTCACCAACCGCAGCCTTCAACCTCAGCATGTAGCGGTATCTCATTGAGTATAGTGTATAAACAACCTCAAACCTCACGGGTTTTTTACCAAGATAGTCCACTCCACAGATGTCTTTAAGATAGTTAAATCCAAGGATGGGCTCATCATGCAACCAGCGGCAGATCTCGACAATCCTCTCCTTTTTTATCACCACAGAGAGTTGTTCCCTGAACTCAATGACATCCATGACTTCTTCGGGAAATTTCTCTTTAATCCTTTCAGTTATCTCCAGCGGCTCCAACGGAAATACTCCTTTCTGATCTTTTCCTGCAACTTTCCAACTCCGTACATAAGTGCCTCAGGTCTTGGTGGACAGCCAGGCACATATACATCCACAGGAAGGAAGCTGTCACAACCCTGAACAGTGCTGTAGGAACGGAAGATACCACCTGAACACGCACAGCTCCCCATGGATATCACATACCTCGGCTCCGGCATCTGGTCATAGACCCTCCTGACAACCGGGGCCATCTTTTTGGCAACGGTCCCTGCAACTATAAGAAGATCTGCCTGTCTCGGAGACCCCCTGAAGATCATGCCGAGCCGATCCATATCATAATGACTTGAACCGGCGGTCATCATCTCAATAGCACAGCAGGCAAGTCCGAAGGTGACAGGCCAAAGTGAAGAGCCCCTTCCCCAATTGATGAGCTTATCCATAGTGGTGATAATGGTATTGGCACCTGGGATTATCTTAACCCCTTCTTCAACTTCTACCATTGTGACCGTAGTATCAATTATCATCAAACAAACTCCTGTTTTGGATTGACTAATGATAATCCTTTATAATACAAAATAGTCAATCCTTATTCCCACGTAAACGCCTCTTTCCGCCATGCATACACATACCCCACGAGGAGCACAAAGATAAAGATAATCATCTCTATGAAGGCAAAAAGACCAAGCTTGCCAAAAACAATCGCCCATGGATAGAGGAAAATAACCTCTACATCAAATACCACAAAGAGCATGGCTATCACATAAAACTTGATAGAGAATCTATACCGGGGCTCACCAAAAGGTGTCATGCCCGATTCATAGGGCATGAGTTTCTCTTTATAAGGTCTCTTTAACCTGAACATACTGCCCATAATAAGGGCACCGAGTCCGAAGGCAAGGGAGATGACAAGAAAAATCAGTACGGGTAGGTAGTTTGATGGCAAATAGCTTCCTGGCATGAATACATATATACAATAAAAAAGATGGCTTTGTCAATAAAAAAAATTAAAGTTCTACCTTGACAAAAATCCAAAACTATGACTTTACGTTATATTGAAATCATAAGAACTGGATTTTCAGTTCCGGTTTATAGTAGAGTTTAAATGTAAAGTGCAAATTAGTGTAAATAATGAGGCACTTACATAACTTCTGCACTTCTGCAAGGGGCTGAAAATGGTTATTGATTTCAAGGGGAAAATTAACTTCCTGAAAGACCTGATCGCAAAAAAATCCCGCCACTCCTTAAGCCTGAAGTTAATAGTTGCCATCGGCATCCTGGTATTAGCAGGGAGTTCCATTTTCTGGTACATGATAATCATACGCGGCGAGCAGGAGTTTCTCAACAACTCCATACGCCATACAGCTGCATATACGGCAATGATCGAAAAGAGCATATTTATAAATATGCATGCCCACCAGGTTGGAACAATTCAGGATACTATCGAAACCATGGGTTCATCAGAAAATATAATGAACATCAAGATTTACAATCTTCAGGGAAAGGTTCGCTTCTCAAGTGACAGGAAAATGATCGGGAAGAAGATCGATATTAATTTCTCCTGCAGGCTCTGCCATACCAACCCCTCCAGACCGCATGAAACACTAAAAATGCAGAACAACAGTATGTGGACAATCATAAAGGGAGATAATGGACGGGCATTGAGGTTCTTACGTCCCATTATTAATCAGAAAACCTGCTACACTGCATCATGCCATTACCACCCGTCCGACAAAAAGATACTCGGAATTCTGGAAACGGATTATTCCCTCTCCGGTATTGACAGCACCCTTAGAAGGCAGAAAATCGAGACCCTTACCTTCGGGGTCATCTTCACTTTCTTCTTTTGTATAGTGCTCTGCATCATACTCTGGAAGATCCTGATAAACCCCCTCCAGCTTCTGGCAGAAGGAATGCAAAGCGTCTCAAAGGGGGACCTTAACCACAGGGTAGAGATAAAGACACGTGACGAAATAGGCATACTTGCGGATACCTTTAACTCCATGACGCATGAGCTGAGAAATGCCAGGCAGAAACTGGAAAACTGGGCAAAAGAACTTGAGGCCGAGGTTGCGGAAAAAACAGAGGAGATCAGACGTGGACAGGAGCAGCTTATACATACTGAAAAGCTTGCCTCCCTTGGCCGCATGGCCGCAGGTGTTGCCCATGAGATTAACAGTCCACTGACAGGAATTGTAACCTTTGCATACCTGATGCTCAAGAGGACACCCCCTGAAAACAAGATGGACAGGGAAGACCTTGAGGTGATCATCGAACAGGCAGAGCGTTGCTCAAAGATAATAAAAGGCCTCCTTGGTTTCTCAAGGGCCATACCTGCAGAGCGCGCGGATGTTGATATAAATAACACCATCAGACATACCCTTGAGATCATCCGGAACCAGGTTAAATTTCATAATATAAAGATCATTACCGACCTTTTCCCCGACCTGCCGCGCATTATAGGTGATGCCTCGCAACTTCAGCAGGTCTTTATGAACCTTCTCATCAATGCTGCCGACGCCATGAACAACAGGGGGCAAATCACTATAGCAACAAGACAGTTAACTGAAGATGGGAAGGAATTCATTGAGATAGAGTTCACTGATACAGGCCCCGGAATTCCGGAAGAACATATGAGCAAACTCTTCGAACCATTTTTTACCACAAAACCGGTAGGAAAAGGCACAGGACTCGGACTGGCTGTAACTCACGGCATAGTAAGAAAACATGGCGGGCATATCAAGGTAAAGAGCACTCTGGGCAAGGGCACCAGTTTCTTTATAAGACTGCCCCGGCCAACAAATAAAACGGATTCCGATAAAATTCAAGGTTCATCCCCAAAAGAGCTGCAATAATCAAATGCGGTGGTACCATTGAATCCCTGAACTCTCCACATCTACTAAGGGGAGAGAAGAATCTCAATTTTAAAGAATAACGGGCAGACAGGCCCTGAAGACCGGATGCAATCAAAAAACAAGGCAAGGGTACTCATAGTAGATGACGAAGAGATCGTAAGGGAAAGCTGCATAAAGCTTCTGAAACCCCATGGATATAGGGTTTCAGAAGCGGAAAACGCCGGGAGGGCACTGAAGCTTATGGAAACGATGAGTTTTGACCTGGTGCTTTCAGACCTCAAATTGCCTGATGCAAGCGGAATAGAACTCCTTAATGATATAAAGGAAGCCTATCCGGACACAGAGGTAATACTCGTGACCGGTTACGGAACTGTATCTACCGCTGTAGAGGCGATGAAGTTAGGCGCCTATGATTATGTAGAAAAACCTTTCAGACCGGAAGAGCTGGTATCCCTTGCCGGAAGGGCCATCGAGAGAAAGAGTCTCAGAGAAGAAAATATCTGTCTCAAAAAAGAACTCTCGGCTCAATACATAAAAAATATAGTTGGGACCTCAAAGGCAATGGAAAAGGTCTTCAGATTGATAGGCACTGTGGCTCCTACTGCAAGCACGGTACTGATTACCGGAGAGAGCGGGACGGGAAAGGAACTCGTTGCAAGGGCCGTCCATTATAACAGTCCGCGCAAGGACAGGCCTTTTGTTGTTATAGATTGTGGAACATTAGCTGACGAGTTAATAGAATCTGAACTCTTCGGGCATAAAAGGGGTTCATTCACAGGTGCGGTTACTGATAAGAAGGGCCTGATAGAAGAGGCCGAAGGGGGAACCCTCTTCCTGGATGAGATCGGAAATCTACCATTACCGCTTCAGTCAAAACTGCTCAGGGTACTACAGGAAAAAGAATACAGGCCTGTTGGAGACAAAAAGGCCGCCAAAGTTGATACAACAACCAATAAAGACCTTCCTGCCATGGTAAAGGCAGGCACCTTCAGGGAAGACCTCTTCTACAGGCTTGACATCTTCCCCATTCACGTCCCACCGCTGAGAGAGAGGAGGGAAGATATCCCACTCCTTGCATATCACTTCCTGAGGAAATATTCCGAAGAGTTAGGCAAAGAGGTGAAAAATATCTCTGCTGAAGCCATGAGGATTCTTAGCTCCTGCATATGGCCGGGCAACATACGTGAACTGGAAAATACAATCCAGCGGGCAATACTTCTTGCAGACAACTCTACCATCAAACCAGAAATCCTCAGCTTCCTGACCCTTTCGCAGACCGAGCAGATCCCACAAAATATCGAAGAGCTGAAAGAGATAAAAAAAGACCTTAGGGAAAAGTCCGTTGAGGAGGTGGAGAGGGTCTTCGTCACAGAGGCACTGAAGAGGAACGAATGGAATATATCAAGGGCGGCAAGTGACGTAGGGATGCAGAGGTCAAATTTCCATGCCCTGATAAAAAAACACCGGGTTGCAAGACCGAAATGAGATTGAAAGAGATTGTCATAACCAATTCGCGGGACTCCGAGGCTGAAATCGAATGGGCATGTGCAACTGATCTCATGAGTGACGTCCTGTACTATTCAAGGGGGAACTCCGTGCTTATCACAGGCCTTGCAAAACAGCAGGCAATAAGGACATCCGACATTGCCGACATAAAGGTCGTTGTTTTCACAAGGGGAAAAGAACCGGACAGACAAACAATTGAACTCTCACAAAAGAAAAAGATCACCCTTCTTATCACACCTTACTCAATGTTTACTGCCTGTGGTAAACTATATGAAGAGGGACTCAGGTGTTGTCCTGAATGAAAAAACAGACGCGCATCGACATGTTCCCCCTTCACGGTGGGAAATAAAGGGCAGTCCGTTTTCAGATAAAGATGAAGATAGATAAAACCTATGAAGGCAGTTTTCATATCGTAGGGGGAGACTTCAGCCGGGCCGGTGAGGCATCCACTGAACTCAAAACCATCATGTTAAGCGTTGGGATTGAAGATGAAGTTGTCAGGAGGGTCGCTATTGCCACATTTGAGGCAGAAATGAACATTATAATATATACCCCCGCAGGCATCCTCAGGTACAGTATATCCCCGGGAGAGATACGGATAATTGCAGAGGACATGGGTCCCGGAATTGAGGATATTGAATTGGCAATGCAGAAGGGCTACTCCACTGCCCCGGACTGGGTAAGAGAGATGGGGTGGGGTGCAGGTATGGGACTGCCGAATATGAAAAAGAACGCCGGGTGAGGGCACTACAGTTGAGATGATAATTAAACCATGAAACTAAAGGAAATAGCAGAGATATTATCTCTTAAACCACTCACCCCTGCTGAAGGGCCCGATCTTGAACGTGAGGTAAGCGGTGCCTATGTTGGCGACCTCCTGAGTGATGTGATGGCAAACTCAGAAGATGGAAACATCTGGATAACACTTCAGACACACGTTAATATTGTGGCGGTGGCAACCCTCAAAAATCTTTCTGCAATAGTCATAGTCAACGGTCGAATGCCGGAATCCGATACCCTGGACAGGGCGGTTTCAGAGGATATCCCCATACTGCTTACCGGCAAATCAGCTTTTGAGACTGCAGGCAAGCTATACCGGATTCTAAATGCTCGGAACTTACAGGGCTGACCTCCATATTCATACCTGTCTGTCTCCATGCGCTGAACTTGATATGACTCCGGCAAGAGTGGTATCAACAGCCATTGAAAAGGGGCTTGACATCATTGCAGTCACTGACCATAACACTGCTGAAAACATACCATCCGTCCTAAAGGTGAACAACGGGATAACGGTTATCCCGGGCATGGAATTGACAACTGCTGAAGAGGCACATATCCTTGCCCTATTCCCCGACATGGAGTCCGTCATGAGACTTCAGGAGATTGCTTATAATGATATCCCCTTAACCGGCGACAAACGTATATTTTATGAACAGGTCGTAGTGAACGAAAAGGACGAGGTCATCAGGTTTAATGACCGGGTACTTATGGACGCCACGGGGCTTGGAGTCAAAGATGCCATCGGCATCATCCATGACCTTGGAGGTATCACAATCGCCTGTCACATTGACAGAGAGGCATTCAGTATCCTGACACAACTGGGCTTTATCCATGATTCTCTGAACTTTGATGCACTTGAAATATCTTTCAGGACGGAAAAGAACCGGGCCTTGACAATGTTTGGCATATATGACAGATATCCATGGATCACCTCATCTGATGCCCACCACGTTTCGGACATCGGCCGTGCTGCTACAGAATTTATAATGAATGAGCCCTCCTTTGAAGAGATTGCCCTTGCCTTATCAGGAAAGGAGGGGAGGAAGGTAAGGTTCTGAGATGCAGGACATCTCCATGCATATACTCGATATTGCCGGGAACTCAATCGATGCCGGCGCAAACCGGATAGTTATATCAATTGAAGAAGATACAAAACGTGGCATTCTCAGACTGATTGTAAAAGACAACGGCAGGGGGATGGATGAAGAGACCCTCAAGAGGTTAACAGACCCCTTTTTTACAACAAAAGGGAAAAAGACAGGGCTCGGCATCCCACTCCTTGCACAGTCGGCCCGTGAGACCGGCGGTAACCTTACTGTTCATTCCGAAACCGGTAAGGGAACCACCCTTCAGGCCACCTTCTCCCTGAACCACATTGACAGAAAACCCCTTGGTGACATAGCATCTACAATAGTGACACTTATCTGCGGGAACCCTGATATTGATCTGATATTTAAATACAGGGTTGACAACAATGAGTATATACTCGATAGCGCTGAGATTAAGAGGCAACTCGGTGAGATCCCCATAAGTTATCCAGGGGTGCTCTCTATCCTGAGGAAAGATATATCCTTAGGGATAAAACGCCTGTGGAAAGGAGGAAGACATGAGTATGGGGAGGGTTCTTGTAATAGATGATGAGGCTATAGTCAGGATAAGTTGCCAGAGGGTGTTAACGCCTGAAGGCTATAATGTAGTAGCGACTTCACGTGGAGATGAGGCGATAGAATTACTTGAAAATGAAGGTTTTGATGTAGTCCTGACAGACCTTAAAATGCCCGACATGGATGGGATTGAAGTGTTAAAGATCATAAAGGAGCGGTGGCCGGATATCCAGGTGATAATCATCACGGGTTACGGGACAATAAGCACAGCGGTTGAGGCAATAAAATTAGGGGCCTTCGAATATATAGAAAAACCCTTCACACCTGAAGCCATATTGAAGGTGGTCACAAAGGCAAAGCAGGACAAAGGCTTCTAAGATTATTTTGCAGCTCATGGTTAAACTGTGTTAAAATAATAAGTTATATCAACTTATTTTTAAGACATGGGAGCACACAGGGAGATTTAAGGCAAAGCCTGTTAAGACAGGATGCCCGCAAAAAGATTCACCCTGAACTTTGAAAGCAGATGAGACACAAAAGATATGCCATAGGTGCAGACATAGGCGGGACCAATCTGAGGGTCGCCCTGGTGAACAGAGAAGGAGAGATAGTGGAGCGGGTCAAAACCTCATCCACTAATAATGTCTTCGATTCACTGGTCTCTGCTATTGACAGGTTTTATTCAGATGATGTAGCGGGGATAGGGATTGGTGTGGCAGGGGTTATTGAGAGAAAGAAGGGGATTGTAAAACGGTCTCCAAACCTCCCCTCTGTTGAAGGAATAGGATTTACAGACGGCATCAGGCAGAGATTTTCCCTGCCTGTTTATATCGAAAACGATGCCAATGCAGCAGCCCTGGGTGAAAGATGGGCTGGAGCAGGCAGGGAGTTTAAGTCCTTTGTCCTTTTCACGCTGGGCACGGGTATAGGCGGAGGGGTTATTTACGATGGACACCTACTGGATATTGCTGCCGAGCTTGGACACATCAGCATAGAGGCAGCGGGGGTTAGATGCCCTTGCGGAAATAATGGATGCCTTGAGTCCTATGCATCCGCCAGGGCAATGACGGGGAGGGCAGTTGAGTTGATTGAAAGCGGGACTGAAAGCTTGATGAAGGCCTGCTGTGAGGGGAACGTATACAAGATCTCCCCTGAAGATATTTACAGTTATGCCCTTGAAGGAGACAACCTGGCAAGGGAGACACTTAAGACAGCCGGAAGATACCTTGGGATAGGGATTGCCGGTGCAATTAACATCTTCAGCCCTGAAGCCGTTATCCTTACAGGGGGACTTATCGGTGCCTGGAATATATACGTAGAGACGGCAATCAAAGAAGTATCAAAAAGGGCCTTCCCTGAACTCTCCGGGTCCACAAAAATACTTCCATCAATACTGAAAGGCGATGCCGGGGTGATCGGGGCAGCCTGTCTGGCATTTGATAAAACCAGGAACTAATGACTGAAGATATTAGAAACTTTTCAATAATAGCACATATCGACCACGGCAAATCCACACTTGCCGACAGGATACTTGAATTTACAGGCGCCCTTACGGAAAGGGAGATGTCTGAGCAGGTTCTGGACTCCATGGACCTTGAGAAAGAGCGGGGAATAACCATCAAGGCCCATGCCGTAAGACTGAGTTACAAGGCAAAAAACGGCGAAACCTACATCCTCAATCTCATAGATACCCCCGGACACGTAGATTTCTCTTATGAAGTCTCCCGCAGCCTTGCCTCCTGTGAAGGGGCACTCCTTGTGGTTGACGCCACTCAGGGCGTGGAGGCACAGACACTGGCAAATGCCTATCTTGCCATTGAAAACGACCTTGAGTTAATCCCTGTCATCAACAAGATTGATCTGCCCCAGGCTGACCCTGAGCGCGTGAAAGAGCAGATAGAGGACGTAGTGGGACTTGACTGCTCCGACGTAATACTTGCCTCTGCAAAACAGGGCACTGGTACGGAAGAGATACTTGAAACGATTGTAAGGAAAATTCCTCCGCCGACAGGGGATATTTCTGCCCCGCTTAAGGCCCTTATGTTTGATTCCTGGTTTGACAGTTACAGGGGCGTTATTGTGCTTGTAAGGGTCTTCGAGGGGACCGTACGTCCCGGAATGAGGATCAGGCTCATGTCCTCGGAAAAGGAGTTTGAGGTTACGGATGTGGGGATATTCACACCAGCGGTAAAGAAGACCAGTAGTCTCTCCACCGGCGAGGTTGGCTACATCGTTGCAGGCATAAAGAACGTCCAGGATACAAAGATAGGTGACACCATCACGGATGCATCAAGACCTGCCGTCAAACGCTGCCCTGGGTACAAGGAAGTAAAGCCGATGGTCTTTTGCGGATTCTATCCTGTGGAGTCATCAAAATATGAATTCCTGAAAGAGGCACTTGAGAAGCTGAGGCTTAATGATGCCTCCTTCAACTTTGAACCTGAAAGCTCGGTTGCCCTCGGCTTTGGTTTCAGGTGCGGCTTCCTCGGACTGCTCCATATGGAGATAATCAAGGAGAGGCTTGAGAGGGAGTTTAATCTCTCTATAATAAGTACAGCTCCGACAGTGGTCTACAGGGTAACCGACCAGGAAGGAAACCTGTACCTTATTGATAACCCGTCGGGAATGCCGGAGAGGCCCCTTAAGATAGAGGAACCCTTTGTAAATGCAACCATTTTTGTGCCACAGGATTTTATAGGAAATATCCTCACTCTCTGCCAGGGAAAACGGGGCATACAGAAGGACCTCTCTTATATAAGTGCAACCAGACTGAGGGTTGTCTACGAATTACCGTTGAGTGAAATATTGTGGGATTTCTATGACAACCTGAAATCCCTCTCAAAGGGATATGCATCCCTTGATTATGAGTTTGTCGGCTACAGGGAATCAGACCTGATAAAGCTTGACATATTGCTCAATAACGAGCCGGTAGATGCACTGAGTCTGATAATGCATAAGGAAAATGCCTATTACAAGGCAAGAGAGGTGGCTGAAAGACTGAGGAAGGTCATCCCTAGACAACTCTTTGAGGTGGTCATACAGGCTGCTATAGGAAGCAAGATAATCGCCAGAGAGAGCGTCAAGGCCCTCAGGAAGGATGTGCTTGCAAAATGCTATGGTGGTGATATCTCCAGAAAGAGGAAACTACTGGAAAAACAGAAGGAGGGTAAGAAGAGGATGAAACAGGTTGGAAGGATAGAGGTACCGCAGGAGGCATTTCTTGCCGTGTTGAGGGTAAAGGAATGAAGAAAAAAAAGGGAATAATACGGGAGTATGCCGAGGCAATAATAACCGCCCTTTTACTTGCACTTATCATCAGGGCCTATGTTGTACAGGCATTTAAAATACCTTCAGGATCAATGATCCCCACGCTCCTTATTGGTGACCATATACTGGTCACAAAGTTCATTTACGGTACGGATATACCCTTTACGGATAAAAAAATACTGATATTCAGAGAGCCCCGGCGGGGAGATGTAGTGGTATTCAAGTATCCCAAAGACCCTGACAGGGATTTCATAAAGAGGGTAATCGGCGTTGGAGGGGATGTGGTTGAGGAGAGAAACAAGACAGTTTATGTAAACGGGAAACCCCTTGACGAACCATACATCCAGCACACCGACAATGACATAAGATCCATCGGCATGGATGTAAGAGACAATTTCGGTCCCCTGTATGTCCCAAAGGGCAAGCTCTTTGTGATGGGGGATAACCGCGACCAAAGCTATGACAGCAGGTATTGGGGTTTTGTTGACCTCAATGCCGTCAAAGGAAAGGCATTTATTATATACTGGTCCTGGGACAGCACGCGGCATCTTCCCAGGCTAAACAGGACAGGGAAATTAATCAAATGAATATCAGAAATGAAAGAGGAAGTATAAAACCGGTTTTATGTATTATCCTTCTGATTGTTTCTGTTTATATCGGATATGAGTTTAGCATGCCCTACTATCGTTATTTTACCTTAAAATCCGAGACAAGGGCCATAGCAAGGCTCAGTTATAGAGGGCCTGACCGTTACAGAGACCTGGTCTATGAGGAAACCCGTTCGCTGCATATACCGGTCAAACCCTCAGACATACACGTGGTTATCACGAATAGACAGGTAAGGATATCCACATCCTGGTCTGAAGTGGTAGACCTTGCCGGATATTACCAGGTACCGCTTGAGTTTAAAGTTGATGTTAAGGAGTAGATATGTTTACAGGAATTGTACAGGAGATGGGAAGAGTTTCGGGGATTGATAAAAAAGGCGGGGGTTCCCACCTTGGCATACTCTCCGGGCAGGTTGCAAGGACTGCAGATATAGGTGACAGCATCTCTGTAAACGGTGTATGCCTTACAATTACATCCCTTCAGCATGGGATTATGCTGTTTGACCTCTCAGCAGAAACATTAAAGACCTCAAATATCGGCCAACTTAAAGAAGGAGACCGTGTTAATCTTGAACCTGCACTCAGGCCATCGGACAGGCTTGGCGGACATTTTGTGACCGGCCATATTGACGGGGTGGGCAGCATTAAACACAAGAATCGTATTGGTAATACTATAGAGGTCAAGATAGGGACAACTGAAGAAGTGATGAAATATATTGTAAAGAAAGGCTCTATTGCAATAGATGGTATCAGCCTCACTGTTGTGGATCTTGCAAAGGGCTCTTTTACGGTAGTAATCATTCCTCATACTGAAAATATCACCACGATAGGACAGAAGGGAATTAGCGATAGTGTTAACCTTGAAGTTGATATACTGGGCAAGTATGTGGCTAAATTTCTCCACACTCCCGCCATGGACCGGAAAGACGATAACCTGTTAACGGTTTTGGGCAAATCGGGATTTCTTTAAAAAAGATAATCATAAACGAATAAAGGAGGCAGGATGAGAAGCAAGTATAATTTTAACACTATAGAAGAGGCCATTGAAGATATCAGGCAGGGGAAAATCATCATCCTCGTTGACGACGAGGACAGAGAAAACGAAGGGGACCTCTGCATAGCAGCAGAAAAGGTGACCCCGGAGGCAATAAACTTTATGGCAAAGTATGGCAGGGGTTTGATCTGCCTCAGTCTGCCCCCGGAGAGGATAGATAAGCTTCAACTCCCAATGATGACCAATGCAAACTCCTCTCCTTATGGAACGGCCTTCACCGTATCCATTGAGGCCAAGAGAGGGGTAACTACCGGTATTTCAGCCCATGACAGGTCAACCACAATTCTTACGGCCATTAATCCCAAGTCAGGGCCTGAAGACATTGTCAAGCCGGGACATATCTTTCCCCTCAGGGCCAGGGCAGGCGGAGTGCTGCAGAGGGCAGGCCAGACAGAGGGATCAGTAGACCTTGCCCGGCTCGCCGGACTCTACCCTGCCGGGGTCATTTGTGAAATAATGGACGAGGACGGCACCATGGCACGGGTGCCGCAATTGATGGAGTTTGCCGGCAAACATAAACTGAAGATCATAACCGTCAAAGACCTTATAGAACACCGCATGCGTAAAGAAACACTTGTAAAAAGGGTTGCAGAGGTAAAACTCCCGACATCTTACGGTGGAGATTTCAGGGCGATTGCATATGAAAACATGGTTGATAACAATGTGCACCTCGCCCTTGTAAAAGGAGATATATCTCCCGAAGAGCCGACACTCGTAAGGGTCCACTCCGAGTGCCTCACAGGCGATGTCTTTGGTTCAAAAAGGTGTGACTGTGGAGACCAGCTCCATGCGGCCATGAAGATAGTGGAAGAGGCCGGAAAGGGTGTTATACTTTATATGAGACAGGAAGGCCGGGGAATAGGACTTGCCAACAAACTCCGTGCATATGTCCTTCAGGATGAAGGGCTTGACACTGTTGAGGCAAATCTCAGGCTTGGCTTTAAGCCGGACCTGAGAGATTATGGAATAGGTGCTCAGATACTCGTTGATACAGGAGTGAAGAAGATCAGGCTGATGACAAACAATCCACGCAAGATAGTCGGGCTTGAGGGCTATGGCCTGCAGGTAGTTGAACGTATACCTGTTGAGATGAACCCGGGTGAGAAAAACCTGAGTTATCTGAAAACGAAAAAGAAAAAACTCGGCCACCTGCTGGAAAAGGTATGATAATGTTTGGTGATAGTCAAATAAACTTACTTAGAGTCTGTGTATAAAGTCGAACCGTTGCTGTTTTCTGTCATTCCGGCTTGTCCGGAATCGTTATTTAAGACTTGCGGGAATGACAAATTACTGTAGTTTATACACAGACACTAATTAACCTTTAAATCGTCAATCTTAAAGGGAGGTTTTTATGAATATTTATGAAGGTGAACTAAGTGGTAAGGGCCTGAAGTTCTGTATTGTAGCAAGCCGTTTTAATGATTTTATCACCACTAAACTGACGGAAGGCGCCATTGATGCACTGAAGAGACACGGCACATCAGATAAAGATATTGACCTGGTACGGGTGCCCGGCGCATTTGAGCTGCCGATGATTGTAAGGAAACTGGCACAAAAGGGTAGTTATAATGCAATTATAGCCCTTGGCACTATTATAAGAGGTTCAACCCCTCATTTCGATTATGTGGCTGCCGAGGCATCCAAAGGCATTGCCGTTGCCGCCATGGAGACAGGAGTCCCTGTTTCATTTGGGGTAATAACCTCGGATACAATTGAGCAGGCCATTGAACGTGCAGGTTTAAAGGCCGGCAATAAAGGCTGGGATGCCGCCATGGCAGCCATGGAGATGGCCGATCTGATGCAGAAACTATAGATTATGAAAAGAAGAAAGGCAAGGGAATATGCCCTGCAGATACTATATCAATGTGACCTGACAAAGAACTCTCCCGACAGATTGAATTTTGAGGCTTTCTGGAAGGAAAATCCTGCACCGGATGATGTAAAGGCATTCACCGGGGAACTTGTCCGCGGCACCCTCAAAAATCTTGCCCGCATAGATTCATTAATAAAGTCTGTAGCCGAACACTGGGAGCTGAAAAGGATGGCTGCAGTTGACAGGAATATACTGAGGTTTGCTACATACGAACTCCTTTACAAGAACGATGTCCCTGCTGCCGTTACCCTGAATGAGGCCATAGAGATTGCAAAGAAATTCTCCGCCAAGGAGTCATCTTCATTTATCAACGGCCTGCTGGACAGGATAGCAAAAAAACTGAAGAAGAGGATGCACTGAGAGATGCTGTATGCTGTAATCTCGGATGTCCACTCCAACCTTGAGGCACTAAATGCAGTAATTGAGGACATCAGGAAGAGAGATATTGAAAAAATCCTGTTCCTGGGCGATGCAGTCGGATATGGACCCAATCCGAATGAATGCATTGAGCTGCTTAAAAAAGAGTGTCTGGTCCTTCTCGCAGGAAATCATGACCGTGCAGTTACCGGGGATACGCCGTTAGAGTATTTTAACGAAAATGCCGGGGCTGCAGTGCAATGGACAATAGAACATATAACAGGGGGGAATCTTGAACTCCTTGGAAAACTGGACATACTGAAAGTGATGGAGGAGGATAATCTCTGTCTCGTTCATTCCACACCAAAAGAACCGGATGCATGGCATTATATATTTACACTCAAGGATGCAGGGGTCAATTTCCACTACTTTGAACAAAAGATATGCCTGGTAGGGCATAGTCACACTCCATTTATAGTGGACAAGCACCCCTCAGGTGAACTTATCCTTTACAAAAACAGGGAAACCTTCTCAGAGGCTGCACGGTATATCATCAACGCAGGCAGTGTCGGACAGCCAAGGGACAGGGATCCAAGGGCTGCTTATGCAGTCTTAACTTCCGGGGAAGTGGAGATAATCCGTATTGACTATGACTTCAGGGAGACCCAGGGGAAGATGAGAGAAGCCGGACTGCCCGGGTTCCTGATAGAGAGGCTGGAGAAGGGAATCTGAAGACCCCGGAATCGGGGTCAGGACACAGGAGAGGGTTACTGAATCCATAATAATTTTCTGAATATCCACCCCTTGTCACCAAATTCATCCACCACTTTTATCCAGGAGCCCTTTCTCTTGATCACCCTGAACGAATCATATTTTATAGCCGGACTCATAGCGCTTTTTTTAAACCTTGTTCCTGGCCCTGTTCTGACATTCGCCTTATCTACTTTGACCACTGAACATTTGATTTTAGCGGTAACCAGTTTCCCATGAATCCAGTGCAGATCACCATCAACATCCCGAACTTTATACCAGCCTCTTCTTTTGGCTATCTTCTTCAGGGCCGTGTATTTAAAGACAAGCCATCTTTTTTCATATCTGGTTCCGGGCCCGCCTCTGAGATTGGCCTCAGGCACGTTAACACATAATGCAAAGGCATAAGCATTAAAGACAAAGATCAATGTGACAAGCAGTCCATATAACAGTATCTTTTTCATTACAATGTTAATTATATACTTAAGGCACATACTAATATCAAGGCTACCCTGTCCCGGATTGTCAAATACCGCACACAACCTGTAAAATATAAGCTCCGATTTTTACAAAAAAACAGAATCGAATGATGGAGGGCAGGGAAATGATACCACGATACACGCGGAAGGCTATGGAGGGGATATGGACCCTCGAAAGCAAATACGGGAAATGGCTTGAGGTGGAGATAGCAGCCTGCGAAGCATGGGCGGAGATGGGTGAAATCCCGCAAGAGGCCCTCAACGTCATCAGGGAGAAGGCCGGATTCGATGCAGAGAGGATCGATGAGATAGAGGTCACTGTCAAACATGATGTAATCGCCTTTCTCACCTCGGTGTCTGAGCACGTAGGGCCTGAGGCCCGCTATATTCATAAGGGGCTAACATCATCGGATATACTTGACACAGCCCTTGCCCTGCTGATGCGTGATGCAGCAGATATCATCATCAACGATATCAAGACGCTCCTTGACATCCTTAAAGAGCAGGCATACAGGCACAGGGAGATACCCTGCATGGGCCGCAGTCATGGTATTCATGCTGAACCAATGACTTTTGGTCTCAAATTTGCCCTCTGGCATGAAGATATGAAACGCAACCTCGAAAGGATGAAGAGGGCTAAAGATGTAATCTCTGCCGGCAAGCTCTCAGGCGCTGTAGGTACATTTTCCAACATCCCGCCGCAGATTGAAGAGATGGTCCTTTCAAGGCTTGGATTAAAACCAGAGCCTGTTGCCACCCAGGTGGTACAAAGGGACAGGCATGCCGAGTATCTATCCACCCTTGCCATTGTGGCTGCCTGTATAGAGAAGATCGCTGTGGAGATAAGGCACCTCCAGAGGACGGAGGTCCTTGAGGCTGAAGAACCCTTTGCAGTGGGACAGAAAGGCTCCTCTGCAATGCCGCATAAACGCAACCCCGTGGGTAGTGAAAACCTCTCGGGCCTTGCCCGCATTGTAAGGTCTAATTCCATTGCCGCCCTTGAAAATATACCCCTGTGGCATGAGAGGGATATATCTCACTCCTCTGTTGAGAGGATAATAATACCCGACAGCACAATCCTTGTTGATTACATGCTTGACAGGCTGAAGGGCATAATCGAGGGCCTTCAGGTCTATCCTGAAAGGATGAAGGCAAACATGATGCGAAGCTTTGGCCTGTATAATTCACAGCGTGTTATGCTTGCCCTCACAGAAAAGGGACTCAGCCGTGAGGATGCTTACTCTCTTGTACAGCGTAATGCAATGAAAAGCTGGCAGGAGGAACGGGATTTTCAAACCCTTCTCAGGCAGGACCCTGAGGTAACAAAACACTTGTCTGCTGAGGAGCTTGACACCCTGTTTGAGCTCTCATATTACCTGAGGAATGTGGATTATATATTCAAACGTGTCTTTGAAAATGCATAACTCACATTAAGGAAACATTTTTTTCTTGACAGGAATATAAAAATATAATAATATTTGAATGTATAGTAATCGGGGAATAAAGATAAAGTTTGGGAGTTCCGGGGTTGAGGAGTG
>QIJG01000315.1 GCA_003232715.1 Nitrospirota bacterium | reverse complement strand
TCTGACCCCTGCCTATCGGAATCATTGCATCTATTGCCTTCAAACCCGTCTGCAAAGGCTCACGAACAGGCTGTCTGTCCACTATGCCGGGAGCAACAATGTCGACTTTCCTTGTATCTTTTGTATTAATTGGTCCCTTGCCGTCAATGGGCTGGCCGATGGCATTGACAACCCTGCCAAGCATTGCATCGCCAACAGGAACTTCCATGATCCTGCCGGTACGCTTTACAATGTCCCCTTCTTTAATGAGGGTATCCTCACCAAAAAGCACCGTACCAACCATGTCTTCCTCGAGGTTCAGAGCCATGCCAAAGACATTACACTCGCCATGGCATTTTCCAGACCATAAACCCTGGCTATACCGTCACCAACACTCAAGACAGTCCCGATCTCGCTGACATCAACCTTTTTCTCAAAGTCGCTAATCTGCTTTTTTATCAGCTCGCTAATCTCTTCAACCTTGATTTCCATCATATCACCCCTTTATTAGCTCTTCTCTTAATAGCCTGAGCTGACCCTTCAGACTACTATCGTACATCGTACTGCCAACCTTCACTACAATACCGCCAAGCAATTCAGGATCATAAAGATACTCAATATCAACATCCCTGCCTGTAAGTTTCCGGAGGGATGCTACAAGTCTGTCCTCATACTTCCCGTTAAACTTAAACGGTGTGATAACAGTGGCCTTCGCCTTTTTCTTTTTCTCAAAATAAATATCCACAAAATACCTGATAATATCCGGAAGGGCCGACACCGCCTTGTGCTGTGAGATAAAGACAAGAAACTTCCTTGTCTCCTCAGAGAATCCAAGTTTTTCAGAAAGACCCTCGATCGTCTTCAGTCTCTCTTCCTCTCCAAAAAGGGGACTCAGAAAAAAATTCTTTATTTCCTTGCTTCCGCCCATCAGGTCATTTATAACATTCAACTCGGTAATGGCCCTCTCAGCCATATCCAGACCTGTAGTATTAAAAAACATCCTTGCATATTTTTTTGCAGATTTCTTCTCTTTACCTGACATTCTAACCCTCTAATCTCTTAAAAGACTCTTCAAGGAGCCTCATCTGATCTTCTTCCGTGAGCCTTTCTCTAAGCCTCTTTTCCGCCAATTTCAGCGCCAGCCCTGAAGCCTCTGCCCTCAGAGCTGCCTTGGCATTCTTCAGTTCCATCTCAATATTCGCCCTGGCCTGCTGTCTTATCTTCTCACTCATATCTTTGCCCTGCTCGATCAGATTATCATGCTCCGCCTGGCCGGACTGTTTTGCAGAATCAACTATCCTCTCTATCTCCTGATCTTTAAATTTCAACTTTTCTTCTACTTCCTTAAGGGCCTTCTGTGCCAATCCCTTTGCTTCTCTTGCCTCGGTCAGCGACTTCTCTATCAATTCAGTCCTTTGTCTGAAATACTCCTTCATCGGTTTTGCAAGGTATTTCACAAGTATAAATATAAGGATGGCAAAGTTGACTATCTTCCAGAGCCAACCCTTCCAGTCGCTACCACCCTCACCTCCCCTCCCCATAGCAAATACTGCTGCTGCATGAGAGAGCGAAAGGATAAGAACCACAACAAAGCAGAAAAAGGGTGAAACAGACTTTTGATTTTTGATTTTTGATTTTTGATTCTCTTTATTACTCATTTTTTTATTTATACCTCATTATTAATTTAATAAAAATTTTTATATTTATACTTCTACTTCAACGAGCTTTTCAACAATCTCTTCCGAGAATCTTCTCACATCATCACCAAGGAGCTTGCGGACTTTTTCAGTCTCTCTTCTTATCTCAGCCTGAGCCACCTCTATCTCTTTCAAGGCTACCTCCTGGGCCTGTGCAACTATCTCTTTCTGTTTCAGGAGACCTTCCTGTCTCAGGGTGTTATAGAAATCCTTTGCCTTCTCTCTTGCATCAAATAGCTCCTTATTAAACCTGGATAGTCCCTCATCTTTCTTCTCAGTAAGACTCTTCGCCTCCTCAATGGCACCGTCTATGTTTTCCTTTCGCTCTTTGAAGAGATTGAGGAGTGGTCTGAAAAGCAGAATATTCAGCAGAACCAATAAAATAAGAAAATTGGCTAACTGGACAAAAAACCATTTGTTTAATTCAAGCATCTTCTCACCTTAATTAGGGATTATAAGTTTTATTTTTATATAATAGATTATGTGAAATTGTGGTGAACTTTATCACAGATATTTGTCCTTTGTCAAGAATGCGGGGAAAAAAAATTCTTATAGAATCAAAAGTTTTTTAAATTGACCTCCTCCTGCAATATGCTATAATGCTATAAGCAGGGCATGTTTTTTACAAAAAAAATTATGGTAAGGAGGACTTATGGCTTTTTGGGATAAGCTGAAAAAAGACATTAAGAAAGGCCTGGATGAGGGACTACACGCCTTCAAGGAAGGAACAACCGTTATCAGGAAAAGGGCGGGAACTTTATCTGACGACGTTAAGAAAAAGGTAAAGGTATTTGAACTAAAGCAGAAGATTCAGGTTTACCTGACAGACCTTGGCGGAAGGGTTTACGAAGTCGCCTCTGATAAGCGAAAGAACCCTATGACCAATGAAAAAGTTAACGCTATAGTTGAAAAGATTAAAAAGATAGAGGGTCAGATCGAAAAGATTGAAGCCAAGGCAGTAAAAAAAATGACCAGGAGAGCCAAACCGGGAAAGAAGACCGTTAGAAAGGCTACAAAAAAAGTAACTGCTAAAAAACCGACAGGAAAAGCCGTTTCCGGAAAACGTTCTAAAAAAGCATAAAAAACAGAATATCAGGAAAGGGGGAGGGATAAATGCCCTCCCCGCCTTTCTCTAATCTTCCATTTTAATAGCTTCAGTCGGACAGACCTCAGCTGCCTCCTGACAGTCACAGGTATCACAGGCATCAGGATTCTTAACATGAGCCTTGCCATCATCCTGCATCTCAAAGACATCAGGGCATATTGCCACACATGACTCGCATCCCTCGCAGAGATCCCAATCAATTACAGGTTTTGCCATAATAAATAACCTCCTTTTTAAAGATATCCACCTGCCATGCAGGTAAGTTCATGCTCCATACAGAAAACTGCAAATGCAGGAAACCGGCATTCCGTCTCAAACTTACGCGAGGAGCTCGGTGAGCATACAAATATTGGTACCCTTGCGTAATTCGGTATAAATGTTATTCATTCGCTCTGCCTTTTCATAATTTCTTCATCATCTACAGTATATAATACAATATAGAATAATAGTATAATATTTCAAATAATAAATTAAATGAAAGACAATGAATCCATAAGGAAGGCAGCTTAAATGCGAATAACCTTACCTGTAAAGGGAATGACTTGCGCCTCATGTGTAAAGGCAGTTGAAAAGGCCCTGAGCAAGGTTGAAGGGGTCACTGATGTGTCAGTAAATTTTGCCTCTGAAAAGGCAATAGTTAAAACAAGCGATAACATTTCTATTGAAAGTCTTATTCAGGCCATTAAGTCGGAGGGCTATGATATCGTAACTTCGAAGTTGGAGTTCATAGTTAAAGGAATGACCTGCGCCTCATGTGTGGCAACAGTTGAGCGAGCATTAAAGGGACTTTATGGTGTGGTGAGTGCCTATGTCAACATAGCATCCGAGAAGGCAGTGGTAGAGTATATCCCGACACTCACCGGCTTTGAGGAGTTTAAGAAGGCAGTAAAGGCACAGGGATATGAGGCAGAGGCAATAACGGAAGAATTCATAGACAGGGAAAAAGAGAGCCGGGAAAAGGAATACAGGAACCTTCTGTTAAAGTTCAGGGTCAGTGCCGTCATCTCAGCCCTGATTCTTCTCGGAAGCTTTACCAGCATACCCCTTCTGTCAAACTGGTATACCCTCTTCCTTCTTGCCACTGTAGTACAGTTCTGGACAGGTATGCGGTTTTACAAAGGGGCATGGGTAGCTATCAAGCATCTCTCAACAAATATGAACACCCTTATTACCATGGGCACATCTGCAGCTTACTTCTATAGCGTAACAGCAACTTTCTTCCCCGGAATATTTGAGAGTGGCGGGCTAAAGGTACATATTTATTTTGATACCTCAGCAATAATAATCGCTCTTATACTCCTGGGGCGTCTCCTTGAGGCAAAGGCAAAGGGAAAAACTTCCGAGGCCATGAGAAAACTCGTTGGGCTTCAGGCAAAAACGGCAAGGGTGGTGCGAGACGGGAGTGAGGCTGAGATACCGATAGAAGATGTAGCGGTGGGTGATACAGTTATTGTACGGCCTGGCGAAAGGATACCTGTGGACGGGATTGTGATAGACGGTTACTCATCAATTGACGAATCCATGCTGACCGGCGAGAGCCTTCCTGTTGAAAAAACCGCAGGTGACACGGCCTTTGGTGGAACTATCAACAAAGTCGGCAGTTTCAAACTAAAGGCAAGCAGGATCGGCAGGGATACAGCGCTGGCGCAGATAATCCGTCTGGTGGAGGAGGCACAGGGAAGCAAGGCACCTATACAGAGGCTTGCCGACAGGATTGCCTCCATATTTGTACCTGCTGTAATCATAATAGCAACCTTCACTTTTGTGCTCTGGTATTTCCTCGGCCCTAAACCAGCCTTTACAATGGCACTGATGAACTTCATTGGTGTCCTGATTATTGCCTGCCCCTGTGCCCTCGGGCTTGCCACACCTACTGCAATAATGGTGGGGACTGGAAAGGGAGCGGAAAGGGGCATCCTTATCAGGAACGCCGAGGCCCTGGAGACAGCCCACAAGATACAGACCACTATTATGGACAAGACTGGCACTATCACAAAAGGAGAACCGGAACTGACTGATATAATAGGTACGGATAGCTTCGATAGAAATACCCTTTTACAATTATCAGCATCAGCGGAGAAGGTCTCGGAACATCCCCTTGCTGAAGCCATTGTCAGGAAGGCTAAAGAACTTGGACTCGATTTAAGCGAACCCGAGGATTTCATGGCAATCCCCGGGGGTGGAATACGTGCAAGGATTGGCACCGACGATGTCTTTATCGGAAATGTCACATTACTTGAGAAAAAGGGGATTGATCTGACACCATTGTCAGAGACTGTTGAAAAACTCACCTCAGAGGGAAAGACAGCGGTTCTTATATCAGTCAATAATGAGGTGAAGGGTGTTTTTGGGATAGCTGATTCAACAAAAGAGGGTTCTATCGAGGCCATCTCAGAACTAAAGAAGATGGGAATCGAGGTTGTCATGCTGACAGGAGATAATGAGCGGACAGCCGCCCGTATTGCTGAGATGGTAGGTATTGACAGGTTCTTTGCAGGGGTTTTGCCTGAAGGAAAGGTTGCGGTTGTGAAAAAGCTGAAGGGAGAGGGAAAGATAGTTGCCATGGTAGGCGACGGTATTAATGATGCACCTGCCCTTACAGAGGCACATGTGGGTATAGCTATCGGCACGGGGACTGATATTGCAATGGAGGCATCAGATATAACCCTTATAAAGGGAGACCCGAGAAGCGTGGTTGAGGCCATTAAGCTGAGCAAACTCACCCTCAGGACAATAAAACAGAACCTCTTCTGGGCATTCTTTTACAACATTGTCGGGATCCCGATTGCAGCAGGGATTCTTTACGTCTTTGGAGGGCCGCTGCTGGACCCGGTATTTGCCTCTGCAGCCATGGCCTTCAGTTCTGTCTCTGTAGTGAGTAATTCCCTGAGACTGAGAAAGAAGAGACTCTAAAAAACAACTAAAAGGGAAAAGAACCGGCAATTCACGGCAAACTTATAACGCTTTGAGATTGCTTCGTTTCACTGGCAATGACAGAAAAGGTTTTCGCAATATCATTGCGAGGATCGTTAGCGATGAAGTAATCCTGCACTGATTTTCACCATGAATCGCTGGAAAAGAACTGAAGATTATGATTATTGACCAAAGCGACGGGAATGAGAAGATTCTCCTTGCCCATGGCAGTGGCGGCAAGGCAATGCATGCCCTGATACGGGATGTGCTCGGTCCGCTCATCGGGATAGAAGACTTCAATGACTCCGCCGTAGTCCCCTTAGAGATAAAAGACGCGGATACGGAAACATTGAACGGAAGGCTCGTTTTTACTACAGACAGCTACGTTGTCTCACCGCTTTTCTTTCCGGGCGGAGACATCGGCTCCCTGTCCGTCAACGGCACCATAAATGACATCTCCATGACAGGGGCTTCCACGCTCTGTCTGTCCCTGAGCCTGATTATTGAGGAAGGCCTTCCCATGGATTCACTCATAGGCATACTCGGCTCTATAAAGAAGGCATCAGAGGCGGCAGGTGTCAGGATCGTTACCGGAGACACAAAGGTGGTTAACAAAGGAAAAGGTGACGGAATATTTATCAACACCTCAGGTATCGGGTTGGTACGCAAAGGGACACGCCTCTCACCTAAAAATGTTATACCCGGCGATGTGATAATTCTGAGTGGACCTGTCGGCAATCACGGTGTGGCGGTTATGGCTGAACGCAATGGTCTTACCTTTGACCCGCCCGTCCTGAGTGATACGGCAGCCTTAAACGAATTGGTGGATATCATGCTTTCACATACCCCTGAAATTCATGCCATGAGGGACCCAACCCGGGGTGGGCTTGCAACAACCCTTAAAGAGATAGCCCTTGAGGCAGGTGCGTGTATAGAGATAGATGAGGAAAAAATTCCTCTGACCGCCCGGGTCAGGGGGGCCTGTGAGTTACTGGGAATAGATCCCCTGTATGTAGCAAACGAGGGTATACTTGTTGCTTTTGCAGGCAAAAATGTGGCAAAATCTTTATTAGATGTAATGAAGAAAGACCCTCTCGGCAAAAACTCAGCAGTAATTGGAAGGGTAACGGGAGGGCCTGAAAGGACTGTCTTACTTAAAACCCTGATCGGAGGAACCAGGATTGTAGATATGCTCCATGGCGAGCAGCTACCACGGATATGTTAAAGAGCAGTTGGGATATCTAAAATTCAGATGGCATCTTCTCAACATTCGGGGGAGGTTAAAAGCCGCATAAAATCAGGACAGCTTATGCCTGCACAACCTACATATAAATTAATGTCGGAAAAAGTAGTACTACGTTTTCAGGATGGTTCAACAATTAAAGGCAGTCTCGGATATTTCTCCGAGATTGCCAGAAAGTTCAGTATTGAAAAACACCCTTCCGGCAACCTCTTAACTGTCAGTATTGACCTGCTCAAGGCTATTTTTTTTGTAAGGTCTTTTGAGGGTAACCCTTCCTACAGGGAGCTTAAACGCTACGGAATCTCAAGGGAAAAAGGCAGGAAGGTTTATGTCAAATTTAAAGACAAAGAGAGTCTCCTTGGTTATCTTGAAGGGGAGTTTCCATGGCAAAAGGGTTATTTTCTTTCCAAATCAGATAAAGACAAAACAGGGTTCTTTCTTATTCCTGTTGATGAAGGGTGCAATAATATAAAGATTTTTGTGGTTGGCACAGCGATTGATGATATCACCCTTATATAGGATACAATGACAAATTTCACAACATACGGAAAAGGGACCAGTCATTACAGGATTAACAATTCTAATGCTTTTTGCGGCATCTGCTTCTGCAAGCATACTCCTTGACAGGGTCGTGGCAGTCGTGGACAGAGATGTGATTACCTGGAGCGAGTTATACAAGACCATGGAATTCGAACTGGCCGACAAACTTGCAGGGCTCTCTCCCAAAGAGAAAAAAAAGCGACTCAAGATGTACGAAAAGGACTTCCTCGAGATGCTCATTGATACAAAAATACAACTCAATGAGGCAAAACGGTTGAATATAGGGGTATCTGATAAGGACCTAACATCTGCAATTAACCGGATACAACTGAAGTACGGCCTCAGTAAAAAAGAATTTCTTGAGGCACTGCAGAAAGAGGGCTTCACACTCCAGGAATACAAAAAAAAGGTGGCGGAGCAGATAATCCTCAGCAAACTGGTCAACCTCGAAATAAGGAGTAAGATAATCGTCACAGAAGGGGAGATAGAGGAATACATAAAAACAAATGGTGATAGTATTGATTTATCCGAAGGCTACAGGCTCCGTCACATATTCTTCCCGGCAGGTACGGATGAAGAAAAAGCAGATGCCAGGAGAAAGGCAACAAAGGTTATGAAATTACTTGACAGTGGTGAATCCTTTGAAAGCGTTGTAAGAAAATTCTCCGAAGGATCCGATGCTTCAGAGGGCGGTGACCTCGGATTTATAAAAAAGCCGGACCTTGCACCGGAATTTCTCAAAGTTATAGAAGGGTTGAAGGTTGGAGAGTATAGCAAACCCTTCTGGTCAGGCAAGGGGTTTCATATAATAATGCTTGAAGGAAAAAGCCTGCCGGGTTCAGAGGCATCCCTTAAAAAAAAGGTACGCCGGATACTTATACAGGAAAAGCTCAAAAAATCTCTCAAAAACTACCTCCGTTCCCTCAGGAGCAAGGTATTTATTGAAGTAAAGCTCTGACCATATGAAGACAGCCCTCACCATAGCCGGCTCTGACCCAACATCCGGTGCAGGGACACAGCTTGATATCAAGGTTTTTCACCGCATAGGAGTACATGGCCTCTCTGTACTTACATCAATTACAGCACAAAATACCGCGGCGGTCAAATCCATCTATCCTGTTGAACCCGATGCAGTCAGAGGGCAGCTTGAGGTACTGCTTGAAGATATCGGAGTGGATGCAGTCAAGACAGGCATGCTTTATAGCAGTTCAATCGTGGAAGTGGTGTCAGTGGCACTTAAAAAATACGGGATAAAAAAAGTTGTGGTCGACCCTGTAATGGTATCCTCTTCAGGTATGTCTCTCGTTGAAGAGGGAACCGTCGAAAAGATGATAGAGGGTCTCTTTCCTTTAACCACAATTATAACCCCAAACATCTATGAGGCATCCATCCTGAGCGGAATTAATATTGAGGGATTTGAGACATTATACGAGGCTGCCGGAAAAATCAAAGCTCTTGGGCCGGAAATAGTAATTATAACAGGAGGACATTTCTCCGCCACCGGCATTTCTCCTTCAAAAGACAATACAGATACGGTCATTGATCTCTACTATAACGGTATAGAGTTTCACCGAATCGAGTCAGACAGACTTGCAGGAGAATATCATGGTACCGGTTGTGCTTTTTCCTCTGCACTAACCGCATACCTCGCACTTGGCAATTCATCCCTTAAGGCATCAAGGAAGGCAAAGGAGTTTGTAGTTGATGCCCTCAGAAATGCCTATCACATAGGCAGCGGCATGGAGATGCTCAGGGTTTAACCGGAGTGATGGAGTGATGAGCAAGACAAAAACAGTTTATACCTGCCAGGCCTGCGGCTATACATCACTTAAATGGCTTGGGAAATGTCCTGACTGTGCTGCCTGGAATACCTTTGTTGAAGAGGTCTCAGGCAGGAAATCAGGTAATAAGTCCCTCCCGGCAACAAGCCCTACCCCGCTCTCCGAAATCATTCTCAATACCGACAACCGGATATCAACACATATTGGAGAACTGGACAGGGTTCTCGGGGGCGGCGTAGTTGCGGGTTCAGTTGTGCTCATTGGTGGTGACCCGGGGGTGGGCAAATCAACACTTATAATACAGGCAATGGCTCAACTGTTCAGGGACAGGCCTGAAAAGTGCCTTTACATATCAGGGGAGGAATCTGCCTCACAGTTAAAGCTGAGGGCATCAAGGCTTGGAATTGACTCCGACAATATCCTTGTCCTTTCCGAAACCTCTCTCGATATGATTCTTGGGGTAATAAAGGAGACAAACCCGGCCGTTGTGGTCATTGACTCCATACAGACAACCTACAGCGAAGAACTCCAGTCGGCCCCCGGCACAGTGGGTCAGGTACGGGAATGCTCTGCAAGGTTGATGATCTTTGCCAAGAAATATAATATTCCGACCTTTATTATAGGCCATGTTACAAAAGAGGGAGCAATAGCAGGGCCAAGGGTACTTGAACATATAGTTGATACGGTCCTGTATTTTGAAGGAAACAGGTCACATTCATTCAGGATCCTTAGAACGGTCAAGAACCGTTTCGGTTCAACAAACGAGATAGGTGTATTCGAGATGACCGATTCAGGCCTCATGGAGATAGAGAACCCCTCGGAGCTTTTCCTGAGGGAAAGGCCTGCCGATGCAGCCGGCTCCGTAGCCAATGCAACAATAGAGGGCACCAGACCACTGATCGTCGAGATTCAGGCACTCGTCTCACCCACTACATTCGGTGTCCCCAGGAGGACATCCATCGGTGTTGACAGTCAGAGGGTCAACCTCCTTATAGCTGTCCTGGAAAAAATAGGCGGATTGCACCTCGGCCTTACGGATATATATGTAAATGTAGTGGGAGGCCTCAGGATAGCAGAACCTGCAATTGACCTCCCCATCATCCTCTCCATAGCATCCTCTCTGCGGGAAATCCCGTTGCCCAATGACCTGTTCGTCTTCGGAGAGGTGGGACTTTCCGGAGAGATAAGGGCAGTAAATCAGGCTGAGGCCAGGCTTAACGAAGGCGAAAAAATAGGGTTTAAACAAGCTATTATACCTGAGAGCAACCTGAGAAGGCTTAAACTCAATACAGGATTACAGGTGACGGGGGTAGGGGATATACATGAGGCCATAGAGTCTGCCTTACATCAATAAATAATTCCCAAATGCAGAGATAAGGAGTGCTGAATAGAGCTACTTCAGATATTTTATTAATTCCTTATGTTTCGGATTTCAACCCAAGGTCTACAGCAACGGTATCCATAAGACTTCCATCGATCTTTTCCCTCTTCATTAAATAACCTTCCAGAAGCGCATTGTCACAGATCGTGTTGATAAGCCTTGGGATTCCCCTCGAAAAATAATAGACCCTGGACAGTGCCTCATCAGTGAATATATCGTCAGAGCCGGCAACATGCAGCCTGTAACGGATATATGCAATAGTGTTATTTTCAGAAAGGGAATGAAGCCTGATCCTCATAGCGACCCTCTGTTTCAGGGGCTCATCCAGTGCGAGCACATCTTCAAGCTCGGGGAGGCCGAAAAAAACAAAGTTCGCCATCTTGCCATCAGCCATCTCCATATTCAGCAACCCCCTGAACTCCTCCATTATCTCCCCGGAATTCAACATCTGCACCTCATCAATCAAGACCACAGCTCTCCTTCCTGACTCGTTGATCTCCAGAAGACGCCTGTATATCTGGCCGAGCACCTCCACTTTATCCTCTTTCACCTTTTCCACGCCAAACTGTATTGCAAACTTCTTGAGCAACCAGTCTGAGCTGACAGCAGAATGAATCACCACAAGCAGAGTTGCCTCAAAATGTTCCTCGTCAAGTTCTTCAAGCAATCTCCTTGCAAGCGTGGTCTTTCCTGTTCCGATATCCCCTATAACGACTGCAAGCCCTTTCTTGCTGTCCATCGCATATTTTAACTTACTAAGGGCATCGGCATGTTGGACACTGTTATAGTAAAACTTGTTGTCCACAACATTTGAAAAAGGATGTTCTTTAAGTTTATAGTATCTAAGATAATCCATATATATTATTCCCCAGAAGGTTTTGCCTCAATACAATCAATATTATTATACTACACTCTGTCCGGTGCCAATTACAAGTATGAAATCCTGTCTTTCCCCTGTTTAAAAGTATCCTCAATTACTGCAGCCTCCGATTTATCAACATTCAACCTCTCTTTCAAGACAGTTACCTTTTCGTCAATATTTCTGAACTTCGAATCCCATCCGTAAATCTCGACATACATCTGCAGGGCCTGTTCAATATTGTCGTTTTTTTCATATGCCTCTGCGAGTTCAAACTTTGTACTCCAATAGGCCTCGTCCTTCTGTTCTATATTATTTAGTGCCTCCCTCAAGGCATCAATGGCAAGGGAATAGAGTTTCTTCTCCATAAAACAGAGTCCAAGCAAGCTTGCAGCCTGTACCTTTCTATCCGGATCTTTTCTTGCAGTCTGAAACTCCTTTATGGCATCATCAATAAGCCCCATCTCTTTATAGGCTATACCGAGGTTATAATGGGTCTCCGAGTCTTCCTCCTCAAGTTCCTCAGAAACCCCCCGTTTGAATTCTTCAAATATCTCAAGCACCTCGCTATCAAGGCTTGGCTCAGGCACATCCTCCTCAACAGGCTCTTCAGTAATGATTCCACCTGTGACAGGCCCGGTTTCAGATACAATATCAGGGGGGATATCTTCTGAGAAATTCTCACTATCATCTTCCGGCTTTGTTGGAACAGGAGGCTCTACTGCAGAAAGCCTGCTCTTGATATCCGAGATCTTTGCCAAAACCTCTTCATTGTCAGGAAATGCCTCAAGTACCCGGATATATGCTGAAAGGGCTTCCTGATATAGACCCTGACGCAGATAAAACTCTGCCTCTGACAGGTCATCCTTAAAATCCTCAATGGATGACGGGATTACCGAAGTCTCATAGACCTCCGTCATCTCAGCCCCGGCTTTCGGTGCTTCGGTCTCATCTTCAAACCTTAGAACCCCTCCCCCCTCGAACTCGGAATCCGGAGACGGTGAAGCGCTGACTTCCTCTGTAGCACTGGAGAGTTCCAATAGTCTCGGATCTTCCGGGTCTATCTCAAAGGCCTCTTTCAGCGCTTGCTCCCTCTGCTCAAAACGCCCCTCTTTTTCATGTATCCTGGCAAGAATAAGACATTCAGTCACTACTCCCTCTTTATCATTCACCTCTATATAGATGTTTTTTAACCTTTTATGAACTTCCATATTCTCAGGTTCTTCAACCTTCAGTTTTTCCAGGATATCCACAGCCTCGTCCATCAGGCCATATCTTAAAAAGATATCCACATCAACCAGTTTCTCGTCAGTTGCCTTCTCTTCCGACTCGGCTGGAAAAGAAATGCCAAGTTTCTCTTCCAGGTATACTATCCTGGAAAGCACAACTTCAGAATCAGGCCTGATCTTCTTCGCTTCAATGTAAGAGTTAAACGCATCCTCCAAGGCCCCCTGTCCTGATTGTATCTCAGCAAGCGTTAAGAGTTCATTAAAGAGGTCATCTTCATTACCGAGTTCATTGTAAACCTCGATAAGCTTTTCTGAAGACTCAAGTGGGGCAATATCCCTGAAGTTCTTCAGTAATCCTACAGACTCCTCATATAACCCTTTCTCCAGATACTCATCCAAGACTGTTTTGTAACTACTCCAGGCAAGTTCTTTTTGACCCTCTTTAAGGTAGAGATCTCCAAGAAGCCTGTTCGCCTCAATAGCAACGCTGTCTCCCGACCCTTCCGGATAAGTGGAGAGAATCCTGAGGAGAAGATCCTTTGCAGTGTCAAGGTCTCCCTCCCTCAGGAGCAGCTCTGAATAGAGGAGATGTATCTGCATATTGTCAGGATACAACTCTATCCCCTTGGCAAGGAGTTCTTTTGCATTTTCCATCAGCCCCTGAGAAATATAAAAATCAGCCAGACGTTTATAGATAGTTTCCTGCCGTGGATACAGCTCAAACGACCTCTCATAATACTCCCTTGCCTTACCAACATCACCCTTTTCGTCGGATATCCTTCCTACATCCAGATATTTTCTGGCTGCCTCATCAATATAGCCCTCTTTCTGAAGATATTCCGCCAGCTTTACCCTCAAGGAGAGATTGGTAGGGGCCAGGTCGATTATTTTTTCACAGATTGGTATAAGTTCATCCCTGATTCCATGCTTGATATAGGCATCAATAGAGGCAAGATAATATTTGATGGCATCAGTTATCAGACCCTTTTCCTCATTCAGTCTGCCAATAAAGAACAGTGCTTTTGGGTCAAGGGAATCAATATTAAGAATCTTTTTATAGAGGGCCAGCGATTTGGTTATAAAACCTTCATCTTTAAAATATTCAGCTGCCTTATGGAAGTATTCAATTGCCTGAGAACGGTTTCCGCTCTTAAGACAGAGATCCCCTATGGTATTATATATATTGCCATCCGGATTCTTGCTGACATACTCCTGCCATATCCAGATAGCCTTATCTACCTGACCTTTTGAAAGAAATCTCTGTGCTTCTTTGAATACTGCAGACTTATCTGTCATTTTATTCTACCGTTAGCCATAATATTATTAAATTACACCCCTAAACATAGGGTATCAATAATTATCCTTATATGTCAATAACTTTGAGCAACAATTCCGCAAGCTTATAAAAAAAGTCCTATAGGGAGACAGGTTACGCCTGTTTTTGGGCCGCGCAGATCATATGTATTTTTTTACAGCTATGATGTAAAATAGTGTTTTATCGGGAGGTTTCGTGAGGATTGCCTACTTTGATTGTTTCTCGGGAATAAGCGGTGATATGTGCCTTGGAGCCCTTGTGGATGCAGGGGTCCCTCTTAAGAAACTGAGGGAGGGGCTGAATGCCCTGCATTTGGTCTCTTATGAGATAAGAAGACAAAAGGTGAAACGTGGAGGTATTTCAGCAACAAGGATTGAAGTCATTGTCAAAAAAGGTGAGCCAACCCGTAGACTTGCCGACATCTCAACCATAATTGGAGATTCAGATCTTCCCCCAAACATTAAAAAAAGGGGGCTTAGAATATTCGGAAGGCTGTTTCAGGCGGAGAGAAAGGTTCACGGAGGAAGGCTGAAAGACCTTCATCTCCACGAGCTCTCTGCTACAGACTGCATAATAGACATTATAGGAACACTTCTGTGCCTGGATATACTCGGAACAAGAGAGGTCATATCGTCCCCTCTGAACCTTGGAGGCGGAACCGTTTCAAGCGAACATGGCCTGTTGCCCGTCCCCACACCTGCCACAAGCCAACTCCTGAAGGGCAAACCTGTCTTCTCTACAGGCATACAGAAGGAACTGACCACCCCGACAGGTGCTGCAATAATTACTGAAACAGCCACATCATTTGGTCACTTCCCGGAAATGACGGTTGATAGCACCGGAAACGGTGCAGGCGGTCATATCCTGAAAGAACAACCCAATATACTCAGGGTATTTATCGGGGATAAGACAATAAAACCTCACAATGGTCATCATAAAGGGGGATCGAATGAACTGGTATCAGTGATTGAGACCAACATTGATGATATGAACCCACAGGTCTATGAATACCTCATGGAGAGACTCTTCAACGAAGGCGCACTTGATGTCTTTCTCAGCACTGTAATAATGAAAAAAAGCAGGCCGGGAATTCTGCTGCAGGTACTCGCTTATCCTGCCTCAAGGGAAAGACTTATCGACATCCTTTTTGAAGAAACACCAACGCTCGGAATACGTTTCCATGAAACGGAAAGGGTATGCCTTGAAAGGGAGATAAAGAAAATAGATACAGAGTTTGGATCTGTCCGATTCAAGGTCGTCACTACCGATGGTTACAGAAAGGCAGTCCCTGAGTACGAGGACTGCCGCAGGATCGCAGAAAAAACAGGTCTTTCACTCATTGATGTGATGAAAATGCTGAAATCTTAATCAAACCACAGAGACACAAAGGCACGGAGAAGCCCATATTTCATTCGGTCTCTGATCTCCAAAAGCATTGTTCAGACAGAATATGTCATAATATAAAAAATATTTTAAGGAGGTTTTCATGGTTTCAATTGAAAATTACAAGATAAAAAATGCCCCGACCTGTCCACATTGCAAGCAGAAGATGACCAAAACAGTGCCACCCCCATATAGTATTGGAGAGGGGTTTGGGTGGGGAGTAAGTTACTTCTGGATATGCTTCAATGATGACTGCTCCCTGTTTGTCAAGGGTTGGGAGCACATGAAGGAAAACTACGGGAAGATAGCTTCATACCGTTTCATGTGTCTTCCTGATAACGGCCTGACGGAAACTATCGCCGTTTTTTCACATGATGGGCTCAAGGGTGGTATCGTCGAGGAGGATAAAGGGGAGGAAGAGGAGTAATTGATTGTAATAGTTGATTATGGAATGGGAAATCTCCGCAGTGTTGAAAAGGCCTTTCTGAAAGTCGGGGTAGCTGCAAAGGTTACATCCAGCCCCCTTGACATTGAAGATGCTTCAGCAGTAGTGCTCCCCGGGGTCGGGGCATTTCGTGACTGTATGAAGAATCTTGACAATCTGAACCTGCTTGCCCCGGTGCTTAACTCAATAAAGAAAGGAAAGCCATATCTTGGCATCTGCCTTGGTCTGCAGATACTGTTTAGTGAATCCATGGAATTTGGCCATTGCAGGGGACTTGATGTAATTAAAGGCAAGGTGATAAGGTTCCCCAAAATGGGTCTGAAGATACCCCATATGGGATGGAATACTGTAAAGTTACGGAAAAGCCCTCCTGTATTTGGCGGCATAGAAGATGAGAGCTACTTCTACTTTGTCCACTCTTATTATGTTGCCCCTGACAAAGATGAGGTCATTGCAGGCACCACCATGTACGGGATAGAGTTTACCTCCATGGTCTGGAAAGACAATATCATCGCTACCCAGTTTCACCCTGAAAAGAGCCAGCAACCTGGTCTCAGGGTCTTGAAGGGGTTTGGTGCCTCTGACAACATCTCCCTGACTGTCTTCTTCAATAAAGGATGTATCGCCTCAGGGGCTATCTCTGAAAGGGGTTTAAGGACAAAATCCCTCTCATGCATATGTGGATGGGGTATCCTGAGGTCGGGTTCATCTACAACCAGGTCATTATAGAGCAGGATATCAAGGTCGACAACCCTTGGCCCCCACCTTCGGGTTTCTCTCCTGCCAAGATTCTTCTCTATCTCCTTAATTACCCTTAAAACTCCTCCAGGCGTCAGGTCCGTATCTGCCTCTACAACCATATTTATAAATTTTGGCTGATCCCTTACTCCCCAGGGTTCTGTCTCATACCGGGAAGACTTTTTTGTAACCTCTATTCTCCTCTTTTCGAGTTCTTCCAGTGCCTTAAGACAAGTTCCTTCACGATCCCCAAGGTTTGATCCGATGCCTATGTAAATGGTAGTCATATCACCTTTTTTATCCGTTCAACCGCCTCTTCAATCCTTTCTACAGGCACAGTAAGGGCAAACCTTATATATCCCGCCCCAGGCTCACCGAAGCCATTACCAGGCGTGCCGAGAACCCCTGTCCTGTCAAGGAGATGCACAACAAAATTCTCTGAGGTAAACCCCTGAGGCACCCTGGTCCAGAGGTAGAAGGTGGCATCAGGTCTGATCACATCCAACCCCATATCCGTGAGTCCCCCAAACAGCACATCCCTCCTTGCCTGATAAGTTGCCCTTATTGATGACAGCAGATTATCATCCGTATCAAGGGCTACTATGGATGCCTCCTGTATTGCCTGAAAGACCCCGGAGTCCAGATTGGTCTTTATCTTGCCAAGCCCTGCAATTACTCCACTGTTGCCCACGGCAAACCCTATCCTCCAGCCTGTCATATTATAGGTCTTGGAAAGGGAGTGGAACTCTATCCCCACTTCCTTTGCACCCTCGATCTCCATAAAGCTTACGGGCATCCTGTTGTCATAGTAAATCTCGGAGTAAGCGGCATCGTGACAGATGATAATATTATACTTATATGCCAGAGCAATGGCATCACTGAAGAACTCCTTATCTGCAGTGGCACTGGTCGGGTTGTTGGGATAATTAAGGAACATAAGTTTTGTCCTCTTGAAAACCTCTTCCGGTATGGACGAAAAGTCAGGAAGAAATCCGTTCTCCTCTATCAAAGGCATAAAGTAAGGCTCTCCACCTGCAAAGAGTGTAGCTATCGAGTAAACAGGATACCCGGGAGAGGGACAGAGCACAATATCTCCCGGATTTACAAAGGCAAGAGGTATATGCCCTATACCTTCCTTTGAACCAATAAGGGAAAGGACTTCCTGCTCAGGGTCAAGGGAGATATTAAACCTCCTGGTGTACCACCCCGACACAGCCTCTCTATAGGAGGGCATCCCGTCATAAGACGGATACTTATGATGCTCCGGCTTTTCAACAGCCACCTTCATCGCCTCCACAATATGTTGAGGGGTCGGCATATCAGGGTCACCAATACTCATATCTATAAGGTCTACTCCCCTGTTTTTTGCCTCTGTCTTCATGCTGTCAATCCTTGCAAAGAGATAAGGCGGAAGATTTTTTATCCTGTCGGCAAGTTCAATTCTGATAGACATCGTACCTCCTTAATTTGAATTGCATATTGCGAGTCTAACCCACAATCTCATAATCTACATTCAAAAAAGGATTATTATACCAGAATAAGAATATTTTTCACTCTTCAGTGGGTTAGCTGACTTATGGGATAGGGAATAGTTAAGCCTTGGAAGCAGGACATCCAAATCAGGCAGATTTATAAATACAGTTGGATTTTATCCGTTTTTTTGATCTAATAAACAGCTTCAACAGAATAAATCTCAGTCAGACATTTTCCGACTGTGTTACATAAGTCTAATATACTTTCTTCGGATTTAACGCTAATATGGAATTCACATCTCATACAGGAAGATTTCTTATTCCTGCCTATCTCCTTCAGTGCATTTTGACAACAATTGTTTTCAATAACCCAACAGACCCTTCCCCCGTTGACCCCACCGTTTAAACCGTTTGCAGAAGTTTTTGTGGTAACCGGACAGACCCCGAGTTCTGCTGCATGCGCACCACCGGGTTCTCTCCCGCATCTCATGAATTCCCAGCAATTCATTTTTATGTTTTCATCCATAAAATAAATTTAACATTATCTGCAGGAGGAGTAAAGGTAAAATTCACATCGCCGGGAATACTCATTCATTTAGTTGAATATACTTGAACGGTTTTCTCGGATAAGCGGAAGAGTTGGAGGAATTTGTGTCAAATTCACCTCTAAAGAGCTATGAAGGTAACAGGTAAAAAAAAGCCGGCAGGCCTGCCGGCTTTTTTTTACCTGTTGGGTAAGGATTAATATAAGAAGGTTAATCCAAATCAGACTTATTCGTCCCAGCAAAGGCAATACCATGTACCGAGTGCATCTACCCAGATACATGGATTACTCTGAAGAACCGTGATGCTTCCGGCATTCTTCATCTTCTTTCCGACAAGACTTTTCTTGAATTCGGTCTTTGTCATTTTTTTTGGTGCTTTCATGTCACCTTTTTCTACTTTAATAGTCCCGTTGTCCATTACTGCTAACCTCATAACTACCTTTGTCATTGCATACCTCCTTTGATGGAAATGATGTTCAGGTCCTCAAGAACCCGGCAATTAAAAAATCCACGGCTTATTGAAACTGAGTCAAAATGCCAATGTAACTTTAGCCAGGATCAATCGCTCAGGATAAATAGATGGATTTGCAGAGTCGGTATCCTGGAACTTGAATTTCTCATTGCCATAGCGTTTAGGTAAACGAAATCCTATGGAAGCGTCAACTACCCAGAAATTATCGCTGTCTTCAAACATTGCCGAGCTAACAGGATTAATGAACTTCCCTTTCTGATCCACGTAAGTTGCTTTGATTACAGTTGTCAGGCCAAGTGGATAAAAGAGAGAGAGACTTAGAGGCAATCTGTGTGTCTTTAAATGCTCATACCTTTTAAGATGGTGAGACTCAGGGTCTCTTTTGAAATTCTCATATTGATATTCAGCGGTAATTGCCAGCCAATATACCGGGGTTAAATAAAGGTAAGAGCGGAATATGTCTTCTTTCCATGTGGTCTCTTTATTTTCAGTGACATGTGTGGATAGCACAAACGGAACATCCAATCTGCGTTTAGTAAACTCTGCGCCGCCAAAGAGATTTGGTGTAAACTTCTGATCAATTGCTATACCATATCTCCAGGCATCCGTTCCATTGGCATCATCAAAGAACTGATTGAACCCTGCCACCTGGGTTGGCTCAATCGTCTGATTCGAAATGAACTGTCTTTTCAATGTCCTGAAGACAGCACCCCGGAGAGTAGTGTTAGTCGGAAGGGTCCATGTCAGACCAAGTTTTGGATTAAACTGCTCTTTATCTACAGTCTCGTTATCAAGAAAATCAGCGCTTCCTCCAATTGTCCACATTAAAGGATCGGGATAATTGATGTGTGAATAGATATAAAGGTTGGTATGGCTCACATCGACTTCATCACGTGTCGGAGGAAGAGAGATCGGAGGAAGAGAAGGAATTATAATAGTATTCGTTCTTTTTTTCTCAGCATTAGAACTGAAGTGACCAAAACCGCTGATAATGTGCAACCGCTCTGCATTATAGAGGTGCTGGATTTCCCCAAGGTAGCCACTCTCTTTAGCGTTAAGTTCAACTTCCATTGTCGTTGGCACTCCGTCAATAGACCTTGAACTGGAAACAGATACGTCATATTCAGCGCTCTTATAAATAGCAGATGCTATTATTTCCGAGTTTGGCGTAATACTGTGATGAAATCCCAAACGTATTGACCGGGTATACTTTTTCTCTCTCCTGGCAGGGAAAAAAGCATCAGGATCAAAGTTGACCGATAAATCCCCGTTTTCCATGTTTTTGTAACGATATTCAGCCTGGACACTCGTCTTGTGGGAGATATTGTACTGAGTAAATATATTATAGATATCCTCCCGAAGATCATTATTTTCCCTATAACCGTCAGTCTTGTAATGGAAGTGCCCCGTGCTTAAAGAAAACCTGTCATATACTCCGGATGCAACAACTTCATCGCCGAGAGTAGCATTTCCACCGTAAACTCCACTTAGCTGCAAGGCCAAGCGGTTCCGGTTGAATAGGGAACTGAATTCATTAAATGACAAGTCACCCGGACCTGCCCCGTCAAAAATAAAGAGATTGCTCTCAGCAAGCCGGGGTTGAACAGGGGTGATATTGAGAGGTTGAAGCAGTTGGGACTGGAGGAGTTCGCTGACTCGTGCTATCTCATGGCGTGGCTGAGAGGCATATGTATCGGCCAACAGCCTGTGTGCTGAATAGTTCATTGGATCAGTATTTACCGATTTCCATCCCTCTACAAGTGCAAGCCGTTGAAACCCGAGGTCATTGTAAATCCGGGCGATACTTGCACTGCGTGCTGCAAGGTCGTCATCAAGCAGGAGTTTGGAACGGTATACCGCCCGGTTATCATTCAACTCTATTGCTTTCTGCATATCGTGTAGTGCCTCTACAGGGCGATTAATGCTCTGTTCCAGAATCGCATCATAGAAAAAAGAGGTGGGATCGAGGGGGTCGAGTTCCCTCGCTATGCTATATTGGTCTTTTGAGAGCTTTTCCCGCTTTTCTTCATAGTATGCCTTACCGAGATAACTCCTGATGATCGACTGATTTGGATCCAGGCTTACGGCAATCTCAATCTCCCGGCGTCCCTCTTTTAGATAGCCCCCGCGGATCTTTGCCAGACCCAGACCAAGACGCGCCAATGGATCTGCCTGATCAAGTTCAATAGCTTTTTCAAAGGCATTTTTAGCCTCCCGCACCTTAACCTGTGCAAGGTATGCAAAACCAAGGACTGTTTGCGTACGTGACAGGTCCGGGTTCAGATCAACGGCTTTATGTGCTGCCCCAAGGGCTTTGTCGAGATATCCGAAAGACAGCCACATCTCCGACAAACGCGCCCAGGCAAGGCTGTTTTCCGGCTCGGCTTTTACCGCCTTCCGGAGGCTTTTCAGAGCTCCCTCAAGATCGAAATTTGCCTGCTGTGCATAAGAAAGGGCGATGAGTGCTGCAGCCGATGAGGGATCGGCATTAATAGCCTTCTGCGCAAGGACAAGGGCACGTTCTTTGTCATTCTGCACAATAGAAATAACAGACTCAAGTGCAATGGCCTGACTGTTATCAGGCGCCAGAGACAATGCCCGTTCGATATTTCTACGTGCTTTTTCAACACGCCCTACAGAGAGCAACAACGAGGCTCGATAAGTGAGGTACAACGGATCCTTCTCGTCTTTAGTTACTTTTTTGTGGTATTCCATAATAGGAGGGTAATAGAGCGCCCACTGGACTGCATCCCTGGGGTTAACTGCAACTTTCAGTACAGGAGCCCGCCCTTCTTTTGCAACGGCCGATTGACCACCTGTCAATGTCAGGCTCCCCGAATTATTTGAGGCCACGACCTTCCCTTCGAAGACCGACAGAAAGGTTTGACCTTTATCTACTCTAACCAGGAATTCCGTCCCCTCTACTGAAGCGTTCACGTAAGGTGTGATAACCTTGAGAGTTCCGGGAACACGACTTAGAAAATGAATGGCCCCCTTGATAAGGTCAAGCAGTGATGTCTCTCTTCTTTCAATACCAGTGAAGACTATCGTCGTATTCTGGTCGAGACGGATAATGGTTTCATCGCTCAGAACAATGGATGCCCGGCTGTTTTCCTTAAGACGGATCATATCCCCGGGACAGAACGTATTGTTTAATCTAATGGGTCTCCATCCAAATTCGCCTGCCCGCTTGACTTCAGCTATGCCCTGAACAGAAACCACTTTGGCTACCAGCACCTTACAGTCTTCCGCAGCCATGGAATATAAGGGAATAAATACCGGAAGTAAAAGGAGAAGCGTTGACACAATGATAAGGCGGGTCGGAATCGGCCTCAAATATACATCCTCCTTTATAAGGAAAAACTTAAAACCTGAGAAACGGACCTTTTTGTAGCTTTTACATGTAAGAACGATTAACCTGTGCTTTTATATTACACACTATATCTATTTTTTTTCCACACAAATAAGGCCATCCCATAATTTGCCGGGAGGCTCTTCCCTGTAATGAGCAATCAACTCCAGATAGTATTGAGACGGACCGTCTTTTCCGTATTTGTTTATTATATCATGAAATTTTTCTGCGGCATCTTCCCACAGCTGACGTCTGAAGGCATCAAGGGCTTCAGCAAAGCTTAAACAGAGCTCCTTCTGCTCTTCTGTCATTTTATCAGCACGGCATATCAATTCAAATACTCTTACAGGTTTTGCCTTCCCATACAAAAGAAATCTTCCAACTTCTCTCGCAAGAATCCCTCTGATTCCCTCAATGGTCTCCGCCGACGCCAGCAAATATGTGCCCAGGTGTTTATTCAGACCCTCTAACCGTGCCGTCGTATTAACGATATCTCCAATAGGACGGTATTCATAGTGATCGATGGCACCGATGTTTCCAAGTAAAAAACGGCCAAAATTCAAGCCTATTCTCGTTGATATCTTTACATCCGGAGAAGATTGATTAAACATCTGAACCTCCTCTGCCAAATCAAGTGCCGCAAGACAGGCATTTTTCCTTTGCTGATCATCAGGCAGAGCTGATACCCATAATGCCAGCATTGAATCAGCAACGACATTGGAAACAACACCGCCATATCGTTTCACCGGACCGAAAATAGTCTCATAATATTGCTTGATAAAGTTGCTCAGCTCTTCCGGCTCCATTGTTTCAGATAGTGCAGTGTATTGTTCCAGGTCGGTATAGAGACATGTCCCGTTTACGACCTTGGTGCTTCCCCTGATATCGCCGA
>QIJG01000222.1 GCA_003232715.1 Nitrospirota bacterium | reverse complement strand
AATGCCTTCATAAAGGTGTTACTTATGGGGCTCCCCTGAAGATAAAAGTCAGGTTAGACCTCTACGAGATCGATGAATCAAAGAACAAGGTTCTTAAGGAGTCAAGAGAGCAGGAAGTCTATATGGGAGAGATCCCGCTGATGACAAATACGGGTACTTTTATTGTAAACGGTACCGAGAGGGTTATTGTAAGTCAGTTACACCGTTCTCCCGGTGTCTTTTTCAGTCCGGACAAGACAAAGACCCATGTAAGCGGCAGGCCGCTCTACACATCAAGGGTAATCCCCTCAAGGGGGTCCTGGCTGGATTTTGAGTTTGATACAAAGGATGTTCTTTATGTAAGGATAGACCGCAGGAGAAAGATACCGGCAACTATAGTCTTAAAAGCCCTTGGCTATACTAATGAGGACCTCCTCAGTACCTTTTATCCCTCGGAAGTTATCAGAATTCTGGGGAAGGATGAGTTTACAAGGCCGGTTGCCGAGATACTTGCCGGTGTGAAGTCGAGGTTTGAGATTAAAGCCCCTGATACTGCTGACGTGATCCTCAAGGAAGGTAGCAAGATAACAAAGGTAGCCCTCAGGAGGCTCTCTAATTCAGGTATAGAAGAGGTTCCTATTGCCCGCGACGAGATAATCGGCAGGATTACATTAAAAGATATTATAGACCCTGAAACCGGAGAGATAATCCTGGAGAGCAACGAATCCATAACCGAAGAGGTGCTTGACAGGCTTGTTGCCCTGAAACTGGATTCCATAGAACTCCTCTTCATAGATAATATAAGATACCTCCCGTCCTTAAGGGATACCATCATTACGGACAAGGTAAGCAGCCGGGAAGAGGCCCTTATTGAGATATACAAGAAACTTCGCCCGGGTGAACCATCAACGGTTGAGGCTGCCGAGGAGCTCTTTAACGGGTTATTCTTCGATGAGAAGAGATATGACCTCTCTCCGGTCGGCAGGCTGAAGATAAACAAGAAGTTAGGACTTGATATACCTTTAGAGACAAAAGTGCTTACAGACAGGGACATAATAGAGATAGTGAAGTATCTCCTGAAACTCAGAACCGGCCAGGGTGAAGTGGATGATATAGACCACCTTGGAAACAGAAGGGTGAGGGGAGTTGGTGAGCTGCTGGAGAACCAGTTCCGTATCGGTCTTATCCGGATGGAAAGGGCAATAAAGGAGAAGATGACACTTACTGAACTCCCCATGATATTATAAATGCCAAGCCTGTAATGGCTGCTGTAAAGGAATTCTTCGGTTCAAGCCAGTTGAGCCAGTTTATGGACCAGACCAACCCCCTTTCGGAGATAACCCATAAAAGAAGATTGAGTGCCCTTGGCCCGGGTGGACTTACCAGGGAGAGGGCCGGGTTTGAAGTCAGAGATGTGCACCCGACACATTACGGAAGGATCTGTCCTATTGAGACCCCTGAAGGACCGAATATCGGTCTGATAACATCCCTTGCCACCTATGCACGGATAAACGAATACGGTTTTATTGAAGCGCCGTACAGAAAGATTAAAGCAGGAAGTGTTACTGATGAGGTGGAATATCTTACAGCCATCGATGGTGAGAAGTATGTAATCGCCGAAGCTACAACGCCTGTAGGTAAAAAGGGGAGACTCGTTGGCGAGACAGTGCCTGCCAGGCTTGCAGGTGACTTCAAGATGGTGACTCCGGAAGAAGTGCAGTTTATGGACGTTTCGCCTAAACAGGTTGTCGGAGTATCGGCAAGCCTGATCCCTTTCCTTGAAAACGATGATGCCAACAGGGCGCTCATGGGCTCAAATATGCAGCGCCAGGCGGTTCCGTTGCTGACCTCGGATGCCCCACTTGTCGGAACCGGAATGGAAGGGGTTGCGGCAAAGGATTCAGGTGTTGTGGTGATTGCCGGGAGGTCGGGGATTATCGAGAGTGTGGATTCAACAAGGATAGTGGTGAGAGTTACTGAAGACAGGGATCAGGAGTCGGAATTCGACCTGCTGGATCCGGAAGAAGGCGGGAGAGTTGATATATATAACCTTATGAAGTTTGCCCGTTCAAACCAAGGTACATGTTTCAATCAGAAATCCATAGTAAAGCAGGGTGACAGGGTTGAAAAAGGTGATATCCTTGCCGATGGTCCATGCACCGACCTTGGTGAGCTTGCACCCGGCAAGAATGTCCTTGTGGCTTTCATGCTGTGGGGCGGATACAACTTTGAGGATGCAATTCTTATATGTGAAAGGCTTGTGAAGGATGATGTTTACACCTCAATACACATTGAGGAATTTGAGGTTGAGGCCCGTGAGACAAAACTTGGGCCGGAAGAGATCACACGGGATATCCCCAATGTGGGAGAAGAGGCACTAAAGGACCTTGATGAAAGTGGTATAGTGAGGATTGGTGCGGAGGTTAATCCCGGTGACATTGTTGTCGGCAAGGTTACACCGAAAGGTGAGTCGCAACTGACATCGGAAGAGAAGCTGCTCAGGGCAATTTTTGGTGAAAAGGCCGAGGATGTCAAGGACTCCTCTCTCAGGGTGCCGCCGGGCATATCAGGTGCTGTGGTGGATGTGAGGATATTCTCGAGAAAAGGTTCCAGAAAGGATTTGAGAACCAAAAGCATAGAGGAAGATGAAATAAAGGAGCTTCAGAGGGACCTGGAGGAAAGGGTACGTATTGCAACGGAAGAGGGATACATTAAGATAAGGGAACTTTTTGTGGGATGGAAGGCCGATGATGATATCAGGATTCCAAAGAGCAGGGAGGTAATCTGTGAGAAAGGAAAGAAGATTACCGCTAAACACCTTGAAGATATAAAAGACCGGCACCTTGGCAAGATTAAGGTGCAGGACCCTGAAGTGCAGAACAAAATTGATCTCTATATAAAGCAGATAAAGGATTATACCAAACAGCTTCAGTCGATATATGATGAAAAGGTTGAACGCCTCAGAAAAGGGGATGACTTATCCCCGGGTGTGAACAAGCTTGTAAAGGTCTATATTGCCATGAAGAGAAAGGTACAGAGTGGTGATAAAATGGCCGGAAGGCATGGCAACAAGGGAGTAATAGCAATGGTGCTTCCTGAAGAGGATATGCCTTATCTCCCTGACGGCACTCCTGTGGATATAGTGCTCAACCCTTTAGGTGTCCCTTCAAGAATGAATGTGGGGCAGATACTGGAGACTCACCTTGGCTGGGCAGCAAGGTCTCTCGGGATATATGTTGCTTCACCTGTCTTTGAGGGTGCAAGTGAAAGTGAAGTAAAGGAATTACTGAAGAAGGCCGGGCTGCCTTTAAATGGCCAGGTCATCCTCTATGACGGCAGAACAGGTGAGCCCTTTGAGAGAACCGTTACAGTAGGGACTATGTATATGATGAAGCTCCACCATCTTGTGGATGATAAGGTGCATGCAAGGTCAATAGGTCCATACTCGCTGGTTACACAGCAGCCTCTTGGCGGAAAGGCCCAGTTTGGTGGTCAGAGGCTGGGGGAGATGGAGGTTTGGGCTCTTGAGGCATATGGAGCGGCCTATACACTTCAGGAGTTCCTGACTGTCAAGAGTGACGATGTCCAGGGTAGGGGAAAGATGTATGAGGCGATAGTCAAGGGGGAGGCATCCCTTGAATCAGGGGTTCCGGAATCCTTTAATGTGTTGATAAAGGAACTGCGGAGTCTCTGCCTGGATGTCGAGATTTTAGAAAAAAAGAAGAAGGGGGAATAGATTATGGATGCTTTGCAGAGTGAATCAAAAATGGTTAATAAAAAAAATTCTTACATTGAGACGAAGTCTCCTATGGAAGAGATTTATTCCCTTTACCAAAAACCAAGGAATCCAAGGGATTTTGATGCAATCAGGATAAAAGTGGCCTCTCCGGAGAGGATCCGTGAATGGTCTTTCGGTGAAGTCAAGAAACCTGAAACCATTAATTACAGGACATTTAAACCGGAAAGAGATGGCCTCTTCTGTGCGAAAATATTTGGTCCGGTAAAAGACTGGGAATGCCTCTGTGGAAAGTACAAAAGGATGAAACACAGGGGAGTGGTCTGTGACAAGTGTGGGGTTGAGGTGATTCAGGCAAGGGTCAGAAGGGAAAGGCTCGGGCATATTGAACTGGCAACCCCGGTGGCCCATATATGGTTCTTAAAGGGTGTTCCAAGCAGGATAGGAACACTCCTTGACATGACCATGCGTTTTATCGAGAAGGTACTCTACTTCGAAAGTTACATAGTAATAGATGCCGGGGATACCCCCCTTAAGGAAAAGCAGCTTCTCTCTGAAGAAGAGTATAAGAAGATGACAACCGAACATGGCAGTGCGTTCAAGGCGGGAATGGGGGCCGAGGCCGTACGGGAGCTGCTCAGAAAGGTTGATCTTGATCTCCTCAGTGTTGAGCTTAAGACCAGGATACAGGAATCCTCTTCCGTTGGACAGAAGAGGAAACTCACAAAGCGCCTGAAGGTTATAGAGGCCTTCAGAAAATCCGGGAACAAGCCGGAGTGGATGATACTGGATGTGGTTCCGGTGCTTCCTCCTGACCTCAGACCACTCGTTCACCTCGATGGCGGAAGGTTTGCCACCTCCGACCTCAACGATCTCTACCGGAGGGTAATAAACAGGAATAACAGACTGAAGAGGCTGATGGAACTCAAGGCCCCGAGCGTGATAATCAAGAATGAGAAGAGGATGCTCCAGGAGGCCGTGGATGCCCTTTTTGATAATACAAAACGCACGCGTGCCATGAAGACCTCATCCAAGAGGCCACTGAAGTCACTAAGCGATATGATAAAGGGCAAACAGGGACGTTTTCGTCAGAACCTCCTGGGTAAAAGGGTTGATTATTCGGGCCGTTCGGTTGTAGTGGTCGGTCCTGATCTGAAACTCCATCAGTGTGGTCTTCCCAAGATCATGGCACTGGAGCTTTTCAAGCCGTTTGTCTTCAACAAGCTTGAAGAGAAAGGCTATGCAACAACCATTAAACAGGCCAAGAGGCTGGTAGAGATGGAGACGCCTGAGGTGTGGGATGCCCTTGAAGATGTTATAAAGGAGCATCCTGTCCTGTTGAACAGGGCCCCGACTCTTCACAGGCTTGGCATCCAGGCCTTTGACCCCGTGCTTGTTGAGGGAAAGGCGATAAAGCTCCATCCCCTCGTATGTACGGCCTACAATGCCGACTTTGACGGTGACCAGATGGCAGTGCATGTCCCGCTATCCATAGAGGCCCAGATTGAGGCAAGGGTGCTGATGATGTCTGTAAACAATCTCCTTTCACCTGCCAACGGGAAGCCCATTGTTTTTCCCACACAGGATATGGTCCTTGGTCTCTATTACCTTACAAAAGAGAGAAGAGGTGTTCAGGGAGAGGATATGGTCTTTGCAGACCCTGAAGATGTAAGGGATGCCTATAATGCCGGAGTTGTTACAGAACATGCAAGGATCAAGGTGAGGATTGACGGTGAATTGACGGAGACCACGGTCGGCAGGATCATATTCAGCGAGATACTACCGGAGGAGATCCCCTTTTCCTCTATTAATACGGAGCTGAGTAAAAAAGAGATACAGAATCTTGTTGATCATTGCTACAAGAATATCGGCAGGAGGACGGCTGTCGTATTTCTTGACAACCTTGAAAGGCTCGGTTTTGAGTATGCCACGAGATCAGGCATCTCCATCTGCATAGAGGATATGCATATCCCATCGAAGAAGGCTGAACTTATTAAACAGGCTGAACAGCAGGTTTTAGAGGTGTATAGACAGTATGCTGAAGGTCTTATAACTCACGGGGAGCGGTACAACAAGGTTATCGATATCTGGGCCAATGTTACCGAGAGGATTGCCGAGGAGATGATGAAGGAGCTGGGTGCAGAGGATGGCAGGGAATTCAGTGAAGACGAACTGATGGAGCGGAGGTCTTTTAACAGTATCTTTATGATGGCGGATTCAGGTGCAAGGGGATCGGCTGCCCAGATAAGACAGCTTGCCGGGATGAGGGGACTGATGGCCAAGCCTTCCGGAGAGATCATAGAGACGCCGATTACGGCTAATTTCCGTGAAGGGGTGAGTCCGTTACAGTACTTTATCTCTACGCATGGGGCAAGAAAAGGCCTTGCCGACACAGCCCTTAAGACAGCTAACGCCGGCTATCTTACCAGAAGACTTGTGGATGTGGCACAGGATGTTATTATCACAGAGCATGATTGCGGTACCCGTGAGGGCATAGTGGTGACGGCCCTGATCGAAGGTGGTGAAATTATACAGTCCCTTGAAGACAGGATTCTCGGCAGGACTACAGCGGAAAATGTGAGGGATCCCTTAACATCCGAGGTAATTCTCAAACGAAACGGAGCCATAGACGAGGTAGCCGTCAAGAGTATAGCCGATGCAGGTGTCGGCAGCATAAAGATAAGATCCGTGCTGACATGTCAGACGAAGTTCGGTGTATGTGCTACCTGCTACGGCAGGGACCTCAGCCGGGGGGTCTTTGTTGAGAATGGAGAGACCGTGGGTATCATGGCGGCCCAGTCCATTGGGGAGCCGGGTACTCAGCTCACTATGAGGACATTCCATATAGGTGGAACTGCAACAAAGGTTATTGAACAAGCCGTGCTTGAGGCCAGAAACTCGGGCAAGATAAAGTTTATAGACATCAATGCCGTTCGTAACAGGGCAGGGGTTCTTGTTATACTGAACAGAAATGCAACGTTTGCCGTTGTGGATAACCAGGGAAGGGAAAAGGAGAAATATAATCTTGTCTATGGTGCGAGGTTGCTGGTGGATGACGGACAGACGGTCAAGATAGGTCAGAAGCTTGTTGAGTGGGATCCATATTCCGTGCCTATTCTGACGGAGATAGGAGGCCGTATCGCCCTGGGCGATATAATTGAGGGTGTTACCGTGAAAGAAGAAGTTGATGAAGTAACCGGTCTCAGCCAGAAGGTCATTATTGACTATCCTCTGAATATGAGGCCCCGTATCTCCATAAAAGACGAGCATGGAAAGGCTACATTAAAGATACCGGGGACCAACCACCTTGCAAGATACCTCCTGCCTGCGGGAGCTCATGTTCTTGTGGATAAAGGGGATATAGTGACTCCGGGCGACATACTGGCCAAGATACCCAGAGAGACGACAAAGACAAAGGATATTACGGGAGGGCTTCCCAGGGTTGCCGAACTCTTTGAAGCGAGAAAACCTAAAGAGCATGCGATTGTTTCAGAGATAGACGGTATAGTCGAGTTTAAGAATGCCCCCAAGGGACAGAGGGTTGTTGTGGTCAAGGCCGGAGATACCGTCAAGGAATATGTGATTCCAAAAGGAAAGCATGTAACAGTTCATGAAGGAGACTGGGTGAGGGCAGGGGAGCCCCTGATGGATGGGGCTGTAAACCCTCACAGTATACTCGATATCCTTGGGCCAAGGGAACTCCAGGGCTATCTGGTGGATGAAGTGCAGAAGGTTTACAGGTTGCAGGGGGTTACCATTAATGATAAGCATATCGAGATTATAGTAAGACAGATGATGAGAAAGATAAAGATTGAGGATCCCGGAGACACGGTGTTTCTGATAGGCGACCAGGTGGACAGGCTGGAGTTCATTGAAGAGAACGAACGTGTCAGGGGCGAGGACGGAAAGCCTGCAACCGGTAAGCCCATGCTGCTCGGAATAACCAAGGCATCTCTGTCAACATACAGCTGGGTGGCGGCGGCTTCGTTCCAGGAAACCACCCGTGTCCTTACTGAAGCAGCGCTGGAAGGCAAGGTTGACGAGCTGAGGGGCCTGAAGGAAAACGTGATAATGGGAAGAATTATTCCGGCTGGAACCGGGATGTCGAGGTACAGAAACACATTTGTGAAGAGGGATACTCCCGAGATGAAAATGGAAATTCAGGAGACAGAAGAGCAGGAGGCATAAGGGTCCTGTTTAGCATAGTTTGTCAGTGACAAAACCAGATGGGGGGACAGAGACTGTCCCCCATCTGGTTTTTTTGTTTTGGATGATTGCCGGTACAGTCAGGGCCGGGTTTATTGTAAAATGAAGTATGGCCGAGGTCTTTGTTGCAGATGCCATGCCTGGACGTCTTGCAAAATTACAGGAACCTGGATAATTCAAGGAAGGGGACGGAAAGCATTTTGAGGAAGAGGGCATTTCTTTCACTGGGACTCGTATTCCTGGTTATAATCTCAGGCACAATCGGTTATTCCATCATTGAAGGATGGACCCTGTTTGATTCTCTTTATATGACGGTCATCACCCTCTCCACCATTGGTTATCAGGAGGTAAGGCCACTCTCTTATGCAGGCAGGGCCTTTACCATCATCCTTGTCTTTGTCGGTGTGGGAGCTGTGGCATACGGTATCAATAACGGGATAAGGATAGTCTTTGAGGGTGAAATCCAGAAGGCCTTTGGGAGGAGAAAATTGGAGAAGAGGCTTAAGTCGATTAAAGATCACTTCATTATCTGCGGTTACGGACGCATGGGCAGGATAATCTGTAATGAACTGAAGGCCAAAGATGTCCCCTTTGTGGTTGTGGAGAAGGAGCTGCCTGAGCTTGATCCGGAGTTTGATGCTGATAAAGAGATTGTCTTTGTTTACGGCGATGCAACAAAGGATGAAATTCTCAGACAGTCAGGTATTGAGAAGGCGAGGGGTTTGATTTCAGTCCTTTCTACCGATGCTCAAAATCTTTATGTGGTTCTGAGTGCAAGGGAGTTGAATCCGGCACTCTTTATAGTTGCAAGGGCAGGTGAGGAGGGTTCTGGGCAGAAGCTCCTCAGGGCAGGTGCTGACAGGGTGGTTTCACCGTATCATATCGGTGGGCTCAGAATAGCCCAGACAGTATTAAAACCTGCGGTTGTGGATTTCCTGGAGTTTGCAACCAGGAGCGGGAATCTGGAGTTGCAGATGGAAGAAATCCCTGTTGAAGAGGAAGCGCTTATTTCAGAGAAGACCATCCATGAGGCCGGAATCGGCAGAGAGCTTGGAGTTATTATTGTTGCCATCAAGAGAAAGGATGGTGACATGAAATTTAATCCCGTGCATAATACGCTTATCAAGGCCGGGGATACGTTAATTGCAATAGGAGAGACAGAGAAGCTCAAGGCCCTGGAAGAGCTGGCGAAAGGTCGGGGGGAATCATAACTTTTTAAATGCTTCTTCAAAGAGCCCGTTCAGCTTTTTTGTTTCATGGTACAGCCTGTCGAGAATCTCCGACACCTCCTTTTTGCCGAGGGATGATGTTTTCTCCGCCCACTCCCTGTAAACCCTCGCATGTTCATCATTGTGCTCCATCCAGTGGTGCAGCAGTTTTTTCAGCTTTTCAAGGTCGTCCATATCCTCTCCTTTTTAATGGTTTTTACAAATTGTAATTCGGGTTAATCCGTGCAAATTCGCTGCTTAACACTTTTCCCCAGGTTTAAACAAGCGTGATTCCGCCTTCATTCAACCTGTAAACCCTGTCTGTTGCACCTTTTAAAAACTCATGGGAATGGCTGATAATTATATAGGTATCTACGTGTCCCATCAGGTAGCTCAGGAATCTCTCCCTTGTTGTCTCATCAAGCCCGGCAGTCGGCTCATCAAGCAGAAAACATTCGGGATTCATTGCCACAACCGTGGCAAGGGCAACAAGCCTCTTCTCGCCACCCGAGAGGCGGTAGGTTACCTTTTTTTCAAAACCTTCAAGTCCCAGGGCCTCACAGGTCTCTCTTACAATAACCCGGGCCTCTTCATGGGATTTGCCGAGGTTCAATGGGCCAAACGCAATATCCTCCTCAACCGTCGGGCTGAAGAGCTGGTCATCAGAGTCCTGAAACAGCAACCCGATCTTCTGTCTTACCTCGCTGAAATCCTCCTCTGTCTTCCTCACCTTTTCAAATACCAGAATCTCTCCGGAGCCGGGTCTTAACAAACCCATTACAAGATGAAACAAAGTGGTTTTTCCGGCGCCATTGGGCCCGATCAGGCCGACCCTGTCACCCTTTTTCAATGAGAAATTCAGGTCATTAAAGACCTGGTTTCCATAGGGGTAAGTGAAACTCAGATTTCGTAGTTCTATCAAGTTTTCCTCTCTATCCATTAATTTTTAGTCTTTAATCCGCCACTTGAAAATCGCCTCAATTATGGGAAGGAAGCGATATGATAGAGTCTGAACGGTTTTAAATTTCGCAGTAAATTCACCCGGATGGTGAATTGCGAAGTTTCCTCGGAGACAGACACGATGTCTGTCGAGAATGAGTTCAGACTCTATCATATCGCTTTCAACAACCATTTATCTCCGGACTCGTAGGGTTTTAAATAACCGTCAACATGACCGTTACCACAGCCATCGACAGACCAAACACCACATCTCCTTTCCCAAGTCTGAAATGGCTTACTACAGGGAATCTGCCCCTGAACCCCCTGCACAGCATCGCCTGGTAAATCCTCTGAGACCTCTCATAACTCCTGACAATCAGCATTCCCACGAGATACGCGTATGTCCTGTATGTATGCATGTTTGTGC
>QIJG01000094.1 GCA_003232715.1 Nitrospirota bacterium | reverse complement strand
CTCAACTTCAGGATTCCTAATGGTGATTGCAGCAAGACCCTCCATAGCCGTTACTCTTGTATACCAGTCGGAAGTCTTATCCTTTGATATCTGCTTCAACCCATCCATAGCCTGCACACCAACCTTGCCGAAGATTGACGGCAGGTTTTCTGCAACCCAATCGCAATCATGTGCAACTGCATACCGAAGGGTCTTAAGAAGCGGCAGAACGGTCTCTTTACCTCCGATAGCACCAAGAATAAACGTAGCATGCACAACAGACCACCACTCAGGTAACTTTTTTGTCCACATATAACCGTTGGAAACAATCCTGGCTAACGGCTCGATCATCCTCCCCCCACGCCTCAAAAATTCATCCACCGCATCCCGAGGCAAACGGTCCTCTTCAGTGAATAAAAGGGAGACCAGCCCTTCGTCATCCAATTCCTGATACTCCATAATACGTACCCTCCCTAATAAGAGAATAACAACTTAATCATAGCTACAAATTAACACAAATTGTCACAAATAATTGAACCACAGGAATGCAGGAATTAGAGACACCTGATTTTACCGGACTCTCCGAAAGCGTTCGACAGTTATAAACAGATTCTATTTTCAGGTATTTACTCCTTATAAGACTTTATGATACTATATGAAACCTTATAACTGTTTGTTTTTTAAGAAAATCCTTGCATGCCGGAGTGGCGGAATTGGTAGACGCAAGGGACTTAAAATCCCTCGGGGCTTAGCTCCGTGCCGGTTCAAATCCGGCCTCCGGCACCATTATACCGACAACCTCATTAATTTGTGCTTCCCCCCCGTGCCCTGCAATCAGACAACCCTGACAACCTCCTCATAGCTGGTCAATCCTTCAGCGGCTTTAATCAGCCCGTCCTGCCGGAAAGTGCGGTATTGCTGTTTCTCCGCTACCTCTTTCAGTTCATTTGGCTGTGCTTTAGCCTCACGAAGCTCCTTGGAGGGAACAAGCAGTTCAAATAATGCAATCCGGTGATTATACCCGGTCAGACCACAGGCTGGACAGCCCCGGCTCCGGAAGAGTCTGGGTCTCTGGGTCCCGGTAAGTGCCTCAATTTCTTTTGCCAGCTCTGCAGGAGGATCGTAATCCTCGATACATTCCTGACAGAGCCTCCGAATGAGCCGCTGACCAAGGATGGCAGTCAGGGATGAAAAAAGCATAAAGGGTGGCACATCCATATCCATTATCAGCGAGATGGCTCCGACGGTATCATTGCACAGGAAGCGGCTAAGGACCAGGGTCTTTGAAAGAGACGCATGCAGGGCCGATACAACCGCCTCACGAACCATCATCTCCCCGGCCATAAGGATATCCATATCCTGACGCAGAAGGGAATGCAAGCCTTTTTCGTAGCTATATCCGAATTTCTCGTTAGGTTGCCCCTGGTTGATTCCGGACAGTTTGTTTTTTACTGTTCGCTCAAAGGTAAAAATAGATTTCTCAGGACTTTTCAGGTGGTTTAAGGCTGCATAGATGGTTGAACTCTTCCCACTGTCCGAGGGTCCTGTAATCAGGATGAATCCCCTTGGACTTGAAAGCAACTTTTTGAAACTATCCAGGGTCTCAGGGGTAAACCCAAGTTTTTCAAGCTGCAGCTCTTCTTTTGAAAATGGCTGCTGGAAGGTCAGGACCATGCGCTCTCCATGCAGTGACGGAATAGTTGCTGCATCAATATCATAATACCGGCCCTTTGATTTAGCCCTGAAAAACCCCTCAGCCGGAAGAAAACGCTTGAGGATGTCTATGGAGCTAAGGATCTTTAAACGGTTCACAACATTATGCTCCAGATTGGCCGGTGGGTTTACCAGAAGCTTCAATTTCCCATCAATGCGGAGATAGATTTCATAGGAATCCTCCCGGGGTTCTATATGTATATGAGTGGCTTCCTGTTCGATTGCAGCCAGAATGACTGCATTAACCAGTTTGATCACAGGCGCCTCCTCGGCGGATTCAAGGGCATCTTCAAGGTCCTCCTCTACAATACCCCTATCTCCCTTGATAATTTCCAGATCTTCTGCCTCGTTCACTTTCAGCGACTCTTCCCAACTGACGGGTTTCTGAAACAGTTCCTCTATTTTACGCTCCAGGGAGGTGATAGAGGTAACCACAGGTGCGATCTTGAGGCCGGTAATATAAGACAGGTCGTCCATAAGTACCAGATTCCTGGGACTTGCCGTGGCCACTGTAAGCGATTTGCCATCGATAGAGATGGGAAGGACCTGATATTTCTTTATTACTTTTTCCGGGATCGTGGCAAGCAAGTCCGGAGAAGGGTTATAGTTTTCCAGATTGATCGAGGGAATATTGAGCTGCCGGCCAAGTAGATAATCAAGGTCTTCCTCTGAGAGGAGTTCCATCTTAAGAAGAGTAGCTCCCAAACGTTCACCTGTGTTTTTCTGCTCCTGCAGAGCTCTATCAAGGTCTTCCTGTGTCAAAATGTTCAGATCAACCAACAACTCACCAATCTTTTGCTTATTCTTCATTTATATTCCCTCCTGAATTTGACCGGTTTGATCCCTTCACACGTCTCCCGGAAGTTGCCGTAACACCTTGTGAATCGGCTAACCAGGTAATCGTCTTCTGATAAATTGCTCCAAACTGGGAATGGATGTTTGACAGACAAAGCTGAAGTTCATTAAAAAAACCGTCAAATTGAGTCCTGACCTCGGAGAGGTCAATACGGTTTAAATCAGGTTTATGCAGAAGCAACGGGATTCCCCTCTGAAAAAGCTTTGTCCGGATCACCGTGAGCGGGAGAGTTGCAGTCACAATCAACGGCATATATGCATAGTCTCTCTGTATTCTGTCAAGAGCGTCATTACCCGCTGAGTCCTCATTTCCCCCCTTGGCAAAGAAGAAGGAGGAATCGGCAACCAGAACATGAAGTCCCAGGTCGCTGGAGCTCTCAAGGGTTGCAAAAAGCTCTTCAAGGGTAGAGAGCATAACTGAATCCACCCCTTTCTCCCGGCATTTATTTTCAAGCCTGACCCTCATTCTTGCGTTCTTCTCAAGCACAAAGACAGTCATCGGAAGGATGCCTCTTTCCCGACTGCCAACGCCATGAACAGACAACTCTTCTGTCCGGGAGTTCCCGTTACCTTCCGGATCCTTCTCCTCTGAATAAATGTCAGGCAGGGGGGATGCCGGTTCTTCTCCACTCATAGTCTCCTGATCAGCACTAACATAGTCGGAGGCAACAGAGGCTGTCTCATACTGATAACTGTCCTCTGCCTTCCCATTATTAAAAAGATCGGCTATCACCTCCTTGAACAAGGACATTGTAACCACCTTTTTCTCTTCAAAATACCCATACAAGAGCAGAGCGTCACAGATCATGTTGATTAGCCTGGGTATTCCCCTTGAAAAATGACAAATCTCTCTGAGCACGTCCTCGGGAAAAACAGTAAAATCCGTGCAACCGGCAGTGGCCAGTCTGTGATGGATATATTTCGGGATATCTTCATCCGGAAGGTTTTTAAGATAATAGGGTTCAGCAATAGTATCCTTGCAGTCAAGGTTGCTCAGGGAATAAATATTCTCCCGCAATTTCGGCAAACCTGCAAGAATAACCCTGACAAGGTGGCGACCGTCAACCTCAAGTCCGGATAGCAGACATGCTTCATAAAGTGCATCCTCATCCAGATCCTGGGCTTCATCAATTATTAAAAAAACCTCTCTGCCCTCCCGGAACAAATTACTCAGGTGCTCTTTTACCTCTGAACGCAGGCCTTCAACGTTGTTCTGCTCAGAATCTATTCCCATCTCAAGAAGGATCATCTGCAGGAGCTGGACACGGTCATTGCCGCTATAAAAAATCTGCACAAGATTGACTTCCGGACCCAAGGCCTTGAGAAAAGTCCTCAACAGGACCGTTTTACCAGTACCGATATCACCGGTAAAAATGATGGGTTTGGAGTTTTTTTCAGCTTCGGCAGTCAGATATGCCAAGGCATCCTTATGATATGAGCTGAGATAAAGATACCCTGGATCCGGGACAGGATTAAAGGGTCTGTCCTTGAAACCGTAGAATTTTTCATACATGGCAAAACCCTGTTTCCTAAAGTAATGGGCTCCTGCTCTTAGCGCTGAACCCCTGAAAAGGCATCAAATGTCATGCTTTTCACCTCTTAGGTTACTATAGCAACCTACCCTGTTTTTGTCAAGGAAACAGGGCGAAAAGTGGCTTCTGCCAAGTAATTTACCCTGCAACTATCAGTGTAGCACCAGAGAACCTTGCCCTGATAGTCTTTTCTCTTAAAAAAACCCGTAGATGCTGCCTGTAAGGAGTCTTGAACGCTTTATGGAAATCATATAAGCTACTTTGGCAAGACTCATTGCCAACATAACAGATAAAGGGAAAAGAGAGGAGGAGCGAGGGGTTTTCCATTATTTTTTGCACGAACTACACTGTTTGATGTAGAATTATACATCATCAGATCTACATTATGAGATATCCCGGTATTTTTAAAAACTTCAGAAAGAAAAAGATCCTGGTTGTTGGCGACATTATCCTTGACCACTACATCTGGGGACTCGTTGAGAGAATCTCCCCGGAGGCACCTGTTCCGGTGATTGATGTAAAGGATGAGAATTACACACTCGGAGGTGCTGCAAATGTTGCTGCCAATATAGTGGCCCTTGGTGGAAAGGCAACAGTCGTTGGAATAAGGGGCGATGACGTATCAGGAGAGGTCCTCCACTCCCTGCTCAGCGACCGCGGGATTGATACCTCCGGCCTCTTCAGCGGAAAAAGGCCGACAACCATCAAGACACGCGTTATTGCACACAGCCAACAGGTGGTGAGGTTTGACAAGGAGGACAGGAGGAGGCTGGACGAAAGGCTTTTTAAAAAGATAAAAGACTTTCTCTCTTCCGACAGGAACAAATGGGATGCACTTATAATCTCTGATTACAGGAAAGGGGTTATATCTGAAAAAATGATGCGCTTTATTGCAAAGGAATTCAAAAAGAAAGGCACCTTTGTGTCGGTCGACCCGAAGGTTGGCCATTTCAGTTATTATAAGGGTGTTTCTCTTATCACTCCGAATACAAAAGAGGCCTCGGAAGGAACGGGGATAGAGATAAAGGACGAAAAATCCCTTCAGAAGGCCGGGAAAACCCTTCTCAGGGAATTAAGGTGTGACTCGGTCCTGATTACACGTGGAGAGAATGGAATGACCCTCTTTGAGAAAGGTTCTGCAATAAGCCATATCCCCACTGCTGCAAAGGGGGCATTTGACGTTACCGGGGCAGGCGATACAGTAATTGCCGCAATCACCCTTGCACATGTCTCAGGAGCCGACCTGAGAGCCGCAGCTATAATTTCAAACCATGCCGCCGGCATAGTTGTAGGTCAGGTGGGTACTGCAACTGCAACTCCGGAGCAGATAATGCAATCAATAAAGGATGAGGTCTGACTGGAAAGCAGGTTCATGGACAAATGGAGTTAAACAGAGAAGAAAGAGGGTTTAATATATCTAAAATCAGGAAGGCAAAGGCCGTTGCACTGCTTTCAGGAGGGCTTGACAGCACACTCGCCATCCTCGTCCTCCTGAGACAGGAGATTGACGTAACTGCCATTACCTTTCTGACACACTTCGGCTGCGATATAACGGACAGCTCGTCCTGTTCCCATGATCCCATGCCTGCGGCAAAAGAGTTCGGGTTCAAGGTCAAGCTATCTCACCTTGCCGATAAATTCATTGAAATAGTGAAGAACCCGGGGTTCGGACATGGCAGGAATATGAACCCATGTATTGATTGCAGGATATTGATGTTAAGAGAGGCAAAGGTATTTATGGACCTCATCGGTGCCGACTTTCTTGTTACCGGAGAAGTCCTTGGCCAGAGGCCCATGAGCCAGAGAAAGGCATGTTTTCCACTCGTGGACAGAGAGGCAGGGGTGGAGGGCCTTGTACTGAGACCCCTGAGCGCAAAGTTGCTCCCTTCAACCATGGCAGAGCTGAAAGGACTTGTAGACAGAGAAGGTCTCCACGACTTTAAAGGAAGGACCCGCAGGCCACAGATGACCCTTGCAGCCGATCTTGGACTTACAAACTATCCCGCACCGGCAGGAGGGTGTCTCCTGACTGAACCGGGCTATGCCTGCAGACTCAGGGACCTCCTCAAATACAACACCGTGCCTGAACTCAAGGAGTTACATCTCCTCAGAGTGGGCAGACATTTCAGGACATCCCCTGAATGCAAAATCATAGTCGGCCGTAACGAAGCGGAAAACGAAAGAATCATCGCTCTCGCTTCATCAGGGGATACCCTGATGAGTGTGGAGGACACAGGAAGTCCGACAACCATTATTACCGGTAGGGCATCTGATGATGACATTGTGACCGCTGCATCATTAACAGCAAGGTACTCTGATGCAAAACATCTCTCCCTTGTGGAAGTAAGCGTGTCGATCATGGAAGGGATTTCATACAAATTGAGGTGCATTCCGGCCACAAATGACCTGATTGAGGGGTGCAGGATTGTAGATAGCAAGAGAAAAAAGGCTGAGATGCCGGCAAGCTGAACAGGCTGGCCGGCTTAAAGCGAAAGACCAAAGTCCGGCACGAACCCGGCCAGGCCCCTTACCCTGTTGGAAAGAAGCAGGATTCCAAAAACTATAAGGAGCAACCCGCTTATAATCATAATAACCCTCATATATCTCAGAAGCCATTTCGAATAACTCAAAAAGGTATTCAATGCAAGGGCAGAGAGAAAGAAGGGAACAGCAAGCCCGAGGGAATAGACCGACAGGAGTTTGAGTCCATAGATAGCTGAACCCTTGGCACTCGCATATAGGAGTATGCTCCCAAGTATGGGCCCTATGCAGGGAGTCCAGCCTGCCACAAAGGCCATTCCTAAAACAAATGTTCCAATATATCCGGCGGGTTTTCCGCTTAAATGGAATTTTCTTTCTCTCATAAGAAAATCAAGCTTTAAAAAACCGGCAATAAAGAGACCGAAGATAATTACAATGATACCTCCGACTATCCTTATTCCGTCCTGATACTGGAAGAGAATATGTCCGACTGCAGATGAAGACGCCCCGAGCAGGATGAAGACAAAGGAAAATCCGAGGATAAAGGCAAGGGAATTCGTCATTGTGAGAAAACGAATGCGAGCCCTGTCCGTCCTGTTGGTCAGGTCCTCAAAAGAGATACCTGTTATGAATGACACATATGAAGGCACTAGAGGTAAGACACAGGGTGATACAAAAGAGAGAACGCCTGCAAAAAAGGCAAGCGAATAGGAAATATCGGTCTTCATCCCGCACACTCCTTCTCTGAACCTTTTAACTTCTCGATTGCATGTGGAATCACGTCAAGGACAGCCCCGATCCCCTCTCTTACAGCCCTGGGACTGCCGGGGAGGTTTATAATGAGACATTCACCCCTTGTGCCTGCTACCGCCCTTGAGAGCATGGACCTTGTCGTCTTCTTCAAACCCTCAAATCTCATCGCCTCTGCAATGCCGGGCACTTCACGGTCTATTATCTCAAGAGTTACATCAGGGGTAATATCCCTGGGACTGAGACCGGTACCACCATTTGTAACAATAAGGTCAACCCTCTCCGAGAGGTTGATTAACCTGTCTTTCAAAATATCCCTGTCATCAGCAATGACCTCATATTGAACCACCTCTATCCGGGCCTGCTCAAGTATTTCGCGCAGAATCCTGCCACTTTCATCCACCCTCTCACCCCTTGAACCCTTATCACTAAGTGTCAGTATTGCCGCCCTGAACATTCAAACTCCTTGGTAATTTATGGTGAAAATCAACAAGGAAGGCGAGGTAACCTCGCCACTACAATTCCTTTTTTGGTTCTCGCTCATCAATCATCAATCAAAACGCTATCGCCAATCCTTATTTTCCCGCCCTTTATTACCTTTGCAAAGATTCCCTCTTCCGGCATGACACAACAACCAGCCTGATAATAAATGGCACACCGGCTATGACAGGTCTTTCCTATCTGCGTTACTTCAAGCTCGACAGAACCCCCGACATCTATCCTGGTGCTGAGGGACAGTTTTTTGAGGTCTATTCCCTCTGTTGTTATATTTTCGGCAAAATCACCGGGACCCACATCGACCCCTGACTCCTTCATCTTTATTATACTCTCCATGGCAAGAAGGCTTACCTGCCTGTGCCACCCGGAGGAGGCGTGGGCATCTCCTTCTATTCCAAAGGCTTCTTTAATAAAAACCTCTTCAACTGTCTCTTTTCTGACACCCTTGTGTTTGCTTATATTTATTGCTGCAACTTTGCCGTTCATTTTAATGCCTTACCCCGGACGGACAGCCCAACTCATTCAGTACAGCAGTCATGTTTAAGGATAACATAGCATTTCCACAGGAGACAAGGGGGCTGAAGATATGTTAAAATAGTTGAGTGTTGAGTGTTTGTTGATAAATGAATGGAAAGGATATCGAGATGCCGGATTACAAGGATTTTTCAGAAGATGAAGAAAAGATATATGATATAGAGATCGGCAAACTGGTAAAAAGGCTTCAGGGCGGCCAATCCCTGAATGAGGCATGCAGTGCCATTAACATTGTGGATAAGGAACTGAAGCGGGTTATCGCTGACGATGTCTTAAAGATAGTAATAGCCGAGCTTCACTATAATCAGGGCATGGACTTTGAACAGGTTGCTCATAGACTTAAAATAACAGTAAAACAGATAGAAGAGACAAACAAGCTTATGATTGAAGACGTAATGCTCACGATAAAAAATAAAAACAGCACCTCCGGAACTGCCTGACGTATAAAACCCTTATTACACCCAACTGCAAGGTCTGCAATTGTTGTGTCCTCTGTCTCACCGGAGCGGTGAGATATCACGGCATCATCCCACAACTCCAGGTCAAAGACCTCAATCAGGCAGATACTGCTGCATTACCTTCCGCACCTTATCCTCGTTAACGGGTTTATCCCGCAACTCAGACCTCTGGGATATAAGCCTCAGGGTCGTTTCAAGATATACCCTGAACTTGTGAGCCTTCTCAAACATCTTGTGGGCTCCGTAATCATCAAACACATCCGGGGTTATCGACATAAACTCATTAAAGAATCTATGAAATTCCTCGTAGTCATCATATCTCAAGAGTCTGAAGCTGAGGCTCTCAAAATAGAGCATATAATCCCTCAGTGATTCAAGGATCTTTTTTCTCTTTACGCCGTCTTCAACGCTACCTTCGAAAATCTCAAAAAACCTGCATAGTATATAAACATCATCCCTCAACCTCAGGGATTGCTCAACTCTTGTCTCAAAACTCGGAAATATCTCTTCCCCTCTGATATCAGGAGAAAAGTGATGGGCAAGTTGAACTATACATTGCTCGGTTAAGTTACGGAATATTCCATGACAGTTTTCCATCCTGCCCCTCACCTGACTTGAAGCATTTCTCAGCAATACATCCTTGAGTTCCTGTGCATAGACCCTCTTTGACTCCATGGAAAACTGAAAGGCTACTGATTGCAGGACATCCCTCAGCCCCTTATCATCCACATCTTCCATCAGGTCGTCGAGATAGCTCACAAAACTCCTGATCTCCGACCTCAGGAGGACGAGTATCAGGAATGCACAGTTGAGGGAAATGGAACGATAGGAGGATAGCTCAATATGTCCCAGGTAGCGGAGGAACCTGAAAAGATAGATGAAGACCCCGGATATCTCCCTTTTATAGCCTCTATCCTTAAGAGATTTAACGATATCTTTAATCCGGGCATTATCAATACTGTCAAATTCATGATCAACCCCCTTCCTGAAGGGGTCGAATATACGGTTCTCTCTGATCTCTCTGCCGAGTATGTCTCCAAAGTTCTTATATCCTGTATAGGAAACAGTGTTGCTTTTCAGGAGGTCATTTATAATTACCTTCAGATTAATAAAGGAATCATAAAGGAGGAAAAGGGATTTTTCGGGCTTGTCCTGCTTATTGAGGCTTTCCCTTAAAAGGTCTCTTTTGCGATCGGAGAGGAACTTCTGTTCAGCAAACTTTTGAAACCAGAAGGCATTTTTTTTACTTTCAGGGATAATTACCTCAAGGATTCCCAGCACCCTTAAAACAACATCTCTTACAGATGTCAGTTCGGGAAGAAAGTTTCGTGCACCGTAGTTCTGTTCACTCACCGGCAGGTTCTCCGGATTAAATGCCCTGTCAAGGGCACGTAAAAGAAGGTTAATCTCGGAAAAAAATACCTTCTCTTTTTCCCTGACCTCATCAAACCAATCAGATGACTTAATCTCTTCTATCATCACCCACTACCTTATTTAGGCTTGGGGACATGTATGGCTTCTCCATGGACATCTTCAGCAGCCTCCATAAGCCCTTCTGACAGGGTAGGATGGGCATGTATTGTATCTGCAATATCCCTGACCTTCAGCCCCGCCTTTATCGCAACTGCTGCTTCATGGATAAGGTCAGAGGCATGAGGCCCGATAATATGGACTCCCAGCAGTCTGTCTGTATCCTTATCTGCAATAACCTTTACAAACCGCATGGGCCTTCCCAAGTGCCCTGAACTGAAAGTGACCTGTAATGTAATCCATCCCCTTCTCCGATGCCTGGTCTTCTCTGAGCCCGACAGAGGCGATCTCCGGTGATGTAAATATAGCGGCGGGGACTACGGAGTAGTCGATTTTCTTATCTATTCCGCAGGCATTATATGCCGCAATGATTCCTTCCTTTGAAGCCACATGGGCAAGGAGGATTCCCCCGGTGACATCTCCTATGGCATATATACCCTCAATATTCGTCTCCATATGCTCATTGACCTCTATCTCTCCCCTGCTTCCCTTTTTGATGCCTATTGCTTCAAGTCCTATGCCCTCAGTATTGAGAGACCTCCCGATCGATACAAGCAGTTTTTCGGCCACGAGTTCCCTGCCGCCTGCAAGACCGACATGAATACCGTCATGCTGCCCCTCAACCCTTTCCACCTTTACTTCGGTCAGGAGTTTTATCTTTTTTTTCTTCAGTTCTTTCTCCAGCAACCTGGATATTTCAGGATCCTCAGTGGAAATTGCCCCCGGCATCATCTCCACCATCGTGACCTCAGTGCCAAGCTCCCTGAATATACAGGCGAACTCACACCCGATAACCCCGGCTCCCACAATTATCAGACTCTTTGGTATGGATTTTATGTTCAGTGCATCATCACTTGAAAGGATGTGTTCTCCGTCAAAAGGGAATATGGGTATCCGGGCAGGTTTTGAACCCGTAGCTATGACAATCTTGTCTGTTTCAACAATCTCCACAGAGCCGTCCTTCTTCTGTATCTCCACTTTTCCCGGTGTAAGGAGCATCCCCTTTCCCTCTATCAGGGCTACACCCCAACTCTTAAAGAGTGACCGTATGCCCTTCACCTGGGTTGAAACAACCTTGTTTTTCCTCTCCATGATTCGGGAAAGATTGGGAACAATTTCTCCCGATACGTCCACCCCGAAGTCTTTAAGATTCCTTGCCTTGTGTATTGCTTCGGCCGATGCCACCAGCGCCTTTGTAGGTATGCATCCCCTGTTCAGGCAGGTGCCGCCGACCTCCGTGTCCTCCACAACCGTAACCTCTGCACCAAGCTGAGCCGCCTTTAAGGCTGCAACATAGCCTCCGGGGCCTGCTCCAATGACTAAAAGCCTCATTTTGCCTCCTCTTCAATGTATCTCTCATAATCAGCGCCGTCAAGGAGGTCATCAAGCTCAGAGGGATCAGTTAACTCAACCACAGCAATCCAGCCCTTGCCATAGGGGTCTTCGTTAATTATCTCGGGTGACTCCTCAAGGTCCTCATTCACTTCAATTACTGTTCCCGACACAGGGGCTATTACCGAGGAAGTTGC